>NZ_JBSFDW010000010.1:0-208065 GCF_053594115.1 Streptomyces sp. NPDC001970
CATCGACCGGACCACCTACAAGGCCACCATCAGCATCACCATGCTCACGGACACCTCTTGACACACCCGACTCCGCCCTAACTGAACGGCGTTGGGGCTAGAGGTGGGGCAAGGGCCCTGCACCGCGTCGGTGCAGGGCCCTTTCCGCTGCGGTGCGTCAGCCCGTTCACATAGGTGAGACTGCGCGCTTCAGTTGGCACCTGTAGCAGCTGAGTTGGCCCCTTGAGCGTCCGAGTCGGCGCGCAGGGTACTCGCGTCGCATCACTGATCTGGGCTTTCCCGGGTTTCGGCTCCCCTTGGCGGACGAGTGGGCTGTGCTCTTCGCGTGGAGTCGACGTTGCGCGTGGTGGAGCCTGGCGCCGGACCGGTGTGGTCGCACCAGTGCGGCCTGCTGGATCTCGCTCTGCCGTATACGTCAGAGGCGGACGGGCTGCTGGAGCCTGTTGAGGGAACTTGGGCCGGCGGTGGATCGTCTGCGCATGCACCGCGCCGACGACCAGGACACCCTCGACCTGATCCGCGCCTTCATGAGCATGCACGTCACCCTCGTCCTGATCGGCGTTGACATCCCCGCCTCCGGCCTCCTGCGCGAAGGACGCCTGGACCCGGCGACCGGACAGAGCGTGCTCCCGGCCTCCCGTCACGCCACCGCACACGGCCTGGAGGCCACGCAGTCAGAGCGACGCTTCGACCTCGTCGAACTCGACCGCTTCCGCTACGACACCGACGAAAGATCACCGCCTGGATCACCCATCTCGCCGGACTCGAAAAGGGCGGTACGCCTACTGAACGCCCGGCCCGGCATGCTCACCGAAGGCCGCATGCCGGAATACCTCTTCGCCCGCACGAACGGCGTCGTCGGCCTGCTGGAACGCCTCATCGAGGACGGCTGCACCGAAGCGATCACCAACCAGACCGAATGCCTGACCCAGACCCTCGTCGACAGCCTCCCCCTCACCCTCGCGGGCGCCCCCGGCCGTGACGCGCAGGCCGGCGAAATCCCCGCCCTGCCCACAGACCCGGCGCCCCAACCGCCGGTCCGCCGCTCCGGCCGGCACCGCAACGGCGCCTTCGACGACCCCGGACCCGCGGCGGGAACAGCATGACCGGCCCCCTGCCCAGAAGCCTCGATCCGGCGCCTGGTGAGCTGCTACCGGGATACCTCCTGCGCATCGCCCACCGGATCGGGGTCCCTCCGCTCGACATCGCCCACCGGTGCCGGCTCACCTCCGGCCCGCTGATGCCCGCCCACCACCTGGTCCGCCTCGATGAAGCACTCTCCCAGCAGGTCGCGGCCGTCTGCCGCCTCACCCCCACGGAAGCCGCTGCGCTCACCCTCGCCGGGCAGGCCCCGGGCTACGCACCGCTCACCCTGGCCTGCACCGATCTTCCAGCCAACGATCCAGCGGGCCCCGCTCGGGGACGATGCCTACGGCGTGCCGGGAAGCCGAACCGTGACGAGGAGACCGCCGGCGGGGCGGGGGACGAGATCGAGGGTCCCGTCGTGGGCGCGGACGATGCTGTGCACGATGGCCAGGCCGAGGCCGACGCCGGCGTGCTCGTCGGTGCGTACGCGTTCCGTTCCGCGCTGGAAGGGTTCGGTGAGGGTCGGTACCAGTTCCGGTGGGAGCCGGCGGCCCGTGTTCTCGACCCGCAGCACGCTCGTGTCGCCGTGCGCCTCGGTGTGGACCGTCACGGTGCCGCCGGCGGGGAGGTTGTGGACGATGGCGTTCTGGACGAGGTTCGTCACCATCCGCAGCAGGAGCTCCGCGGAGCCGCTGGTCTGGGCCGCCCCGCCGGTGACGTCGAGCGTGATCCGGCGTTGTTCGGCGAGGGGAAGCAGCGTTTCGGCGGCTTCTTCGGCGATGAGGGAGAGGTCGACGCTCTCGCGGGTGAAGTTTCCGCGGTCGCCGCGGCTGAGCAGCAGGAGGGCCTCGGTGAGGTCGATCGCCCGCGTATTGACAGCGCGCAGGCGTTCGATGAGTTCGCCGTGGTCCCGCGTGGGGTCCTTGCGGGCGACGTCGAGGAGTGTCTTCGAGATTGCCAGCGGGGTGCGCAGTTCGTGGGAGGCGTTCGCGGCGAACCTCTGCTGTTCGGTGACGTGGGATTCGAGTTGTTCGAGCATGGTGTCGAACACGTCGGCGAGTTCGCGGAATTCGTCTTTGGGGCCTTCCGAGCGGATCCGGTGGGACAGTGATCCGTTCGCGGCCATCCGCGCCGCGTCTGTGATCCGTGTCAGGGGTGCGAGCATCCGACCGGCGAGAATCCATCCTCCCAGGAGGCCGAACACGAGGAGGAAGGCCAGTGCTGCGGCCGCGGCGGGGGCGAAGGTGCGCAGGAGGAGGTAGCGGTTGGGTGCGATCCCGAGAAGGCCCCGGGGGCTGTCGGGTACGTAGCGCAGCAGGAACACCCACACCACGGCCAGCAGGAGAGCACTGGCGAGGAGGAGGAATCCGGCGTAGCTGCTGGTGAGTTTCAGTCGGGCGCTGAGCCCTGGGCGCCTATTCATGCGTACTGCCGGGGTGGGTGGTGTCCATGCCGGTGTCGATGCGGTAGCCGACGCCGGGCACCGTGGCGATGATCCATGGTTCGCCGAGCCGTTTGCGCAGTGCGGAGACGGTGATGCGCACGGCGTTGGTGAGGGGGTCGGCGTTCTCGTCCCAGGCCCGTTCAAGCAGCTCTTCAGCGCTGACGACCCCGCCCTCGGCGACGACGAGGACTTCCAGCACGGCGAACTGTTTGCGGGTGAGCGCGACGTAGCGTCGGTCGCGGAAGACCTCCCGGCGGAAGGGGTCGAGCCGCAGGCCCGCGATCTCGCGGACCGGGGGCCGGGCGTACGCGCGTCTGCGGTCGAGCGCCCTCAGCCGCAGGACGAGCTCCCGCAGCTCGAACGGTTTGGTGAGGTAGTCGTCGGCGCCGAGCTCGAACCCGGAAGCCTTGTCGTCGATCCGGTCGGCAGCGGTGAGCATGAGGATCGGGATGCCGCTGCCGGAGGCGACGATGCGCCGGGCGACCTCGTCGCCGGAGGGGCCGGGGATGTCGCGGTCGAGGACCGCGAGGTCGTAGGAGTTGAAGCTGAGCAGTGCCAGGGCGGAGTCGCCGTCGCCGGCGATGTCGGCGGCGATAGCCTCCAGCCGCAGACCGTCACGGACGGCTTCGGCCAGGTAGGGCTCGTCCTCCACGATCAGTACGCGCATGTCTGAAGCCTAAGCAGCACAACCTATCGCCGACGTATGCAAAGACGTGTGCACACCGGACACGCGACTCAGCCTGCAGGTGCCAGCGCAGGGCGAGGCTGGTCCGACGGCGCTTGTGCCGTAGTGCGCCACCAGCGGCGCGACGCCAGCGCGGTCAGCACGGCGCCGGCGGCGTTGACCAGTACGTCGTCCACGGAGGACACCCGGTCCAGCCGCAGGACGTACTGTGCGGTTTCGACCAGGACCGCGCAGCCCGCCCCGAGCGCCAGGATCCGTGGCACGGACGCCAGCGCCGCGAACCGCATCGGGGCGAAGAACCCCAACGCCGCGAAGATCAGCAGGTTGCCGACGATCCCGGCCGGCCCCATCGTGAGCAGGTCCCGCAGCGGTACCAGGCTCACCCGGCCGGGGACGGTGCCGGCCCCGGCACCCGGCATCATGGTCATCCATACGAACGGCACCGTCCCGTGGACCATGCCCACCTCGGCCAGCGACATCCGCCACGCCGATGTGACGCCGGTGGCACGCCGACGGCGCGCCAGAGCCCACACCACCAGCGCGGCCAACGGCAGCGCGACCAACGTCATGAGCACCACACCGTTGAACGTACCGAAGCAGCCGTGCCACCGCCCGGCCATGCACATCGGAGCGGACATCATGAGCGGCCGCCGCACGACGAACGCGGCGCTCGCCATGCCGAGGATCGCCACGCTGAGGAGCACGATCCTGCGCGTGCGGCGGAGCGGTGCTGGCAGGGATGCGTTGTGGTTCATGCCCCCATTGGAGACGGAGGGCCGTTGCGGTGGCGTATGCGATTTTCGATACGCCCGCGATACACGGAATCCCCGGCATCAAGGAACTGGCTGAAGCTGCCATGGAGATGGTCCCGCCGCTGGTGATCGCGCCGGCCCAGCCACCGCAGTGCCGGACGACTCGTCCGTGAACATCGCACTGCCGAGCATCCAGGACGAGCTCGCCGTCACGCCCGCACATCTGCCCTGGTCCGAGGACCATTGCGGCTGAGCTGAACCGCCACCGTGATCAATATGAGCGACCTCACCACTCGCACCCGACTTCCTTCCCGTGGTGCGAGAGTGAGCGTGCAGTTGGCCGGACGGTCCATCTATGGCGCTCAGTCACACCGGGTGTGACTGAGCGCTTCATCTGGCGAGTGAGCAGTTCACCTGGCGGGGCTGAGCGCTCAAGTTGGCGATCTGAGCATTGCGGCTCGTGAGCGAGTTGATCTCTGTTCGGCGACGGTGCGGATGTCGTGGCAGAGCGGGTGCATAGGGTCGCCGGCATGGCACTGCGACCTGTCCTGGTGAACATAAAGGCTCTTGATGACTCGGCGGTCGGCCGGTTCTGGGCGGAGGCGCTCGGCTGGCGTGTTACCAGCGAGGGATCCGGCGCGACCGCCGCTCAACCCGTCGGCTTCGATTGGCTGGACCCGGTCACCGTCTGCGTCGACGTCATTGCCGTCCCGGAACCCAAGACAACGACAAAGAACCGTGTGCACCTCGATCTCGCCACCACCTCTGCGGCCCATCAGGCGGAGTTGGTCGCGCGCCTCCAGGCTCTCGGTGCGACGCCCGCCCACGTGGGCCAGGGCAAAGTGCCGTGGACGGTCCTCGCGGATCCGGAGGGCAACGAGTTCTGCGTGCTGGAGCCTCGGGAGATCTACCGGGACACCGGGCCGATCGCCCGGGTGGTGGTCGACTGCGCGGATCCGCGGGCCATGGCCCGGTTCTGGGACGAGGCGATGGGCTGGACCCTGCACGAGGTGACCGACGATCATGCGGTGTGGCGCTCCGCCAAGGGTGTCGGCCCGTATCTCGAGTTCGTCCGCACTGGCGTGAAGACGGTGCCGGACCGCGTCCATCTTGACCTGGTGCCGGACCCCGGTGACGAGAAAGCAGCGGAGGTGGCCCGGCTGCGGGCCCTCGGCGCCACCGACCTCGACGTCGGCCAGGGCGACGTCCCGTGGACGTGCCTGGCCGACCCGGAGGGCCACGAGTTCTGTGTCCTCGCCCGGTCCTGACGCGGAGCCTCAACGACACCCCGACACGTGAGCCCTGTCCGCTCATGCGCCATGACCCCCGGGTGGGTTGGGCTGCGGCGTCCCGGTGGATGCGGGCGGCGAGAGCCCCGTGTCGGGGCGAGATCAGCTCGCTCGCCAACCACGGACACGGATACGGGCCGGTCAGAGGTAGGGGTGGAATGGATGAGCCCAGATGGGGAGCGGGAGCGCTGGGAACTGCGGTCCGAAGCCGGTGTGGGGCCGCTGCAGTTCGGGATGTCTCCAGCCGAGGTCGCCGAGGCACTGCTGGTCTCTGAGCCGCAGGCACGGGTTGGAGGTCCGTACGGGCAGGAAGGCTTTCCGGACGGTGTGAAGGCGTTCTACGACGCGGGCAAGCTTGCATGCGTCGCGCTGGATGCCGTCACCGGTCGGCAGGTCTTCCTGGCCGGCTTCCCGCTGGCAGGGAGCGATCCAGCGCAGGGCCACCAGTTTCCTCTGGACCATGCCGCGGAGCATGGGAACTGGGTGCTTCACACCCCTGACGAGTCGCTTTCCCTGACCGATCTCGGGCTTGTTCTGCGTTCACAGCGGGTCGGGGAAGCACGCCTTACGCGTCCGCTCTTCGTGAAGGAGGAGTGGCTGGATTCGCCGTACTACCGAGACCACCTTCCGCTGGAGGATGCCTCAGGCTGAGCGCTCGATCTGGCGAGCGGCGCCACCTGGACTGCTCAGTCACCATAGGCCCGCCAGGCGCCGTACGCCGTGATGTCCTCGGCGCCGTCGATCGCCTCGGGCTCGCAGAGGAAGCCGGCCACGGCGGTGTCGTCGGCCAGGGTGACGCGGCCGATCGTCATGGGGCGGGGGAGCGCGGCGACGAGACGGCCGAGGCCCTCCGCCGGAAGCTCCCAGACTTCCGCCTCGATCGGGGTGCCGCCCTCGGGGACGTGCACGAGGCCGGGTTTGGGCGGGTCGGTGGGCAGGGCGTACAGGCGGTAGCGGGGCGCCGTCGTGGTCGTACGGAGCAACCGGGCGCCGAGCGCGAGGAGTTGGGGGTTGAGGGGCTGCCCCGTCAGATGCGCGCCCACCACAGCCAGGCGCACGGGCGGGGTGAGCAGGGCGGCGATGGTGGCCAGGGCGTCGTCCGTGCCCGCCGGGCCCAGCAGCATCGCACCGAACGGGCGGCCGCCCACCTCGCCGGCCGGCACCGCGACCGCGGCCAGGTCGAAGAGGTTGGTGGAGTTGGTGAAGCGGCCGAGGCGGGCGTTGCTGCCGAGGGGGTCGGCCGCCACGTCCGCGAGCGTGGGGTGCCCCGGCGTGGTCGGCAGCAGGAGCGCGTCCGCGTCGCCGAGACCGGCCAGCGCGGCGGCGCGCAGGGCCGCGAGCCGCTCACGGTCCTCGAAGAGCCGGTACGCGGGGAGGTCGCGTGAACGGCGAATGATCCCGGCGACGGTCGGGTCGAGATCCGGGGTCCCCTTGTCGACAAAGGCACCCACCGCGGCGTACCGCTCGGCCACGAACGCGCCCTCGTACAGCATCGCCGCCGCCTCCGTGAACGGTGCGATGTCGACCGGCCGAAGCTCGGACCCGGCCGCCTCGAGACGGGCCGCCGCCTGCTCATACGCCTCCGCCCAGCCCTTGTCCAGCTCGCCGAGCCGATCGGTGGGCGCAACGGCGACCCGCCAGGGCCCGGGCACCCGGGCGGGAGCGGCCACCGGCGATCCGCCCCGCGCCAGCACCGCCAGGGCGAGCCGCGCCTCCGGGAGCGTACGGGCGAAGACGCTGACGCAGTCGAGGCTTGCGCACGCGGGCACCACCCCGTCCGTCGGCACCAGGCCGCGGGTGGGCTTGAGCCCCACGATGCCGTTGAATGCGGCGGGGACGCGGCCGGAGCCCGCCGTGTCCGTACCCAGCGCCAGATCGGCGATGCCGAGCGCGACGGCGACCGCCGAGCCCGAGCTGGAGCCCCCGGCGGCCTTCTCCGGGTCGAGGCCGCTGGGCACCACCCCGTACGGGGAGCGGGTGCCGACGAGTCCGGTCGCGAACTGGTCCATGTTGGTCGTGCCGAGGACGACCGCACCGGCCTCCTTCAGGCGGGAGACCACCGGGGCGTCCCGTTCCGGCCGGTACGCGTACGAAGGGCAGCCGGCGGTCGTCGGCAGTCCGGCCACATCGATGTTGCCCTTGACCGCGACGACGGTCCCGGCCAGCGGGAGGTGCTCACCGGCTTCGCGCCGGGCGTCGACCGCGCGGGCGTCCGCCTCGGCGTCGGCCTGCGGGCGCAGGGTGATCCACACCTCGGGGCGGCCGACCTGCGCGATGCGTTCGTACGCGGCGCGGACGCGGGGGAGTGCGGGGTGGGGCATGGCGCAGGTCTCCTCGGTGGAAGGGACGGGGTGCGGCGTGACATAGGACGTGGCGTCAATTCCGGTATACGTGGCGTACTCCCGGCAAACACGGCGTCACTCCCGCGGCGCCAGGATCAGCAGCGGCGTGCCCGCCGTGACCTGGGCGCCGGGTGCGACCAGGACCTCGGCGACCACGGCGTCCTGCGGTGCCGGGACGCGTGATTCCATCTTCATCGCCTCCAGCGCCAGCAGCGGCTGCCCCGCGCGGACCGGGTCGCCCGGGGCCACGTGCACCTGCCATACCGAGGCCGCGAACTCCGCCTCCACGACCCGGCCGCCCGGCGGAGCGGTGAACTCCGCGGACGGTGCGTCCGCGGACGGAGCCGACGCCCGTTCCGCCCGGGCGAACTCGCCCGCCGCCTCCCAGGCCTCCCGTTCCGCCGTGAAGGCCGCCGCCTGACGCGCCCGGAACCCGGCGATCGAGTCCGCGTGCCCGGCGAGAAACCGCTGGTGGTCGGCGAGCGAGAAGGTGCCCTCCTCGATGCGCGGCGTGAAGCGGCCCGCCGCCATGTCCGCGCGCAGCTCCAGCAGTTCCTCCGCGCCCACCGCGTACCACTTGATGCGGTCGAAGTGCCGCAGCAGCCACGGTCGCGGCCCGGACCAGGGCGACCACACCTGGGTTGTACGGCCCACGAACTGATAGCCGCCCGGGCCCTCCATCCCGTACACGCACAGATACGCGCCGCCGATGCCGACGGAGTTCTCCGCGGTCCATGTCCTCGCCGGGTTGTACTTCGTCGTCACCAGGCGATGGCGCGGATCGAGGGGTGTGGCGACCGGTGCGCCGAGGTAGACGTCGCCGAGCCCCAGGACCAGGTACTCCGCGTCGAAGACCGTCCGGTACACGTCGTCCACCGACGCGAGGCCGTTGATCCGGCGGATGAACTCGATGTTCCACGGGCACCAGGGCGCGTCGTCCCGTACGCCCGCCATGTAGCGGGCGATGGCCTCGCGGGTCGCCGAATCGTCCCAGGACAGCGGGAGATGGACCGTACGGGAGGGGACGACGAGCGCGTCGGCGGGCGGCAGCTCCTCCTCGACGCGGCGTACGTGTGCGAGGACCCGGTCCAGCGGCAGCACGGCCGGGTCGATCTTGATCTGGAGGGACCGGATACCCGGAGTCAGGTCCATGACCCCGGGCAGGGGATCGACCCGCAGTGCCTCGGCGAGGGCGTGCACCCGCAGCCGCAGGGCCAGATCCAGCTGCATCGGCCCGAACTCGACCAGCAAATTGTCGTCGCCGCTGCGGCGGTACGTGACATCGTCGCGCCGCGCCAGGACCCCGCCGTCCACGATCTCCGCGCGCGGGGCCCCGTCCGTGGTCACGGGCACGAACCGCACCCCGTCCTCCGGCCGCAGCTGCCCCAGTTTCCAGCGTTCGCGTGTCAGGACCGTCGCCGGGCAGACGAAGCCGCCGAGCGAGGGCCCGTCCGGGCCGAGCAGCACCGGCATGTCACCGGTGAAGTCGACCGCCCCGACCGAGTACGGCGTGTCGTGGATGTTCGACGGATGCAGGCCGGCCTCGCCGCCGTCGGTCCGTGCCCAGCGCGGCTTCGGACCGACCAGGCGCACCCCCGTGCGCGCGGAGTTGAAGTGGACCTTCCAGTCGGCCGCGTAGAAGTCACGGATGTCCTCCTCGGTGAAGAACTCCGGTGCGGCATGCGGACCTTCGACCGCGCCGACCTCCCACGCCGAGGTGAACGCGGGCCGGTCGGCGTGCGGCACCGGTGCCACCGCGTCCGTCTCCGCGCCTCCGTGCAGCACATCCCCCGTGACGAGCGCCCGGCCACCGTGCCCGCCGAAGCGGCCCAGCGTGAAGGTCGCCGCGCTGCCCAGGAAGCCGGGAACGTCCAGCCCACCCCCCGCGACCAGCAGATAGGTGCGCAGCCCGTGCTCGGCCGGCGCCCCGATGCCGAGCGTGGCCCCGGCCGGGACCGTGAACGGCTGCCACTGCGCGGCCGGTTCGCCGTCGACCGTGACCGGAGCCGGCGCGCCCGTCACGCACACCGTGGTGGCGTGGCTGAAGCGCAGGGCCGGTCCCTGGAGCGTGCACTCCAGGCCGGGGGCGCCCTCGGCGTTGCCCAGTGCGCGATTGCCGAGGCGGAAGGACAGATCGTCCATGGGGCCCGACGGCGGTACGCCGACCTCCCAGTGGCCGGTGCGGCCGGGCCAGTCCTGGACGGTGGTGAGCGTGCCGCCGGACATGACCTCGATCCGGGGCGTCGGGTCGGTGACGGTCGCGAGGGTCGCCGTGGAGTGGGTGGCTTCGCGCACGGCCGGGTCGGCGAGCGCCGCCCGTACGAGCCCCAGATTGGTCTCGATGCCGTCGACGCGGGTGGCGGCGAGAGCCAGGTCCAGTCTCTCGAGCGCCTCGGCGCGGTCGTTCCCGTGGGCGACGACCTTCGCCAGCATCGGGTCGTACGCCGTTGTCACCTCCGTGCCCGTCGCGACCCAGCCGTCCACCCGTACGTCGTCGGGGAAGGCGACCCGGGTCAGCAGTCCGGCACTCGGCCGGTGGCCCCGCGACGGATCCTCGGCGTACAGCCGGGCCTCGACGGCGTGGCCGCGTGGCGCGCCCGGCTCCCGTACGACACCTGGGTCGCCCTGCGCGAGCCGCAGCATCCACTCCACGAGATCGACGCCGTGGATCTCCTCGGTGACCGGATGCTCCACCTGGAGCCGGGTGTTGACCTCCAGGAAGTACGCTTCCTCGCGCTTCGCGTCGTACACGTACTCGACGGTGCCGGCGGAGCGGTAGTCGACACTCGCGCACAACCCCCGGGCCGATTCGGCCAGTTGTTCACGGACCCGGTCCGGCAGGCCGGGGGCCGGGGCCTCCTCCACCACTTTCTGGTTGCGGCGCTGGAGGGAGCAGTCGCGGTCGCCGAAGGTGACGACCCTGCCCTGCCCGTCGCCGAAGACCTGCACCTCCACATGGCGGGCGTCCTCGACGAGCCGCTCCAGGAAGACGCCGGCCGAGGAGAAGGATGCCTCGGCCACCCGTTGCACGCGCTCCCAGGCGTCGGCGAGCCCCGCCGGATCGTGCACGGCCCGCATGCCGATGCCGCCGCCGCCGCCCGTCGCCTTGAGCATGACGGGGTAGCCGATGCGCTCCGCGGCGGCAAGGGCCTCGGTGAGTCCCGGCAGCAGACCGCTGCCGGGCGCCAGGGGGACGCCCGCGGCCTCGGCCGCCACGCGGGCGGTGTGTTTGGCGCCGAACAGCTCCAACTGGGCGGGGGTGGGGCCGACGAAGACCAGTCCTGCGTCCTCGCAGCGGCGGGCGAAGCCCGCGTCCTCGGACAGGAAGCCGTAGCCGGGGTGGATCGCCCCGGCGCCCGTGTCCTTCGCGGCCTTCAGCACCAGATCGGCGTCGAGGTACGACTCCTTCGCGGGCGCCGGCCCGAGGCGGACCGCCTCGTCCGCGAGCCGGACGTGGCGTGCGGAGCGGTCGGGGTCGGAGAAGACGGCGACCGTGCGGATCCCGAGGCGCCGGGCCGTACGGATGATGCGTACGGCGATCTCGCCCCTGTTGGCGACGAGAAGCGTGTCGAAGGCCGTGCCGCGAGCCGTGTCGTACGTCGTGTCGTGAGGCGTGTCGAAGGTCATGCGGCGGCCTCGATGGTCATCTCCACCGCCGTCGGCTCGAAGCCGTTGCAGGGGTTGTTGATCTGGGGGCAGTTGGAGACCAGGACCAGGACGTCCGTCTCGGCGCGCAGGGTGACGCGCAGTCCGGGGGCGGAGATTCCGTCGACGATGCCGAGCGTCCCGTCCTTCTCGACGGGGACGTTCATGTACCAGTTGATGTTCGACACGACATCCCGTGCGGTCAGTCCGTGCCGGGCGCCCTCCGCGAGGAAGTTGTCCAGGCAGGCGTGCTGCGACCAGGTGTGATGGCCGTAGCGCAGGGTGTTGGACTCCTTGGAGCAGGCGCCGCCGAGGGTGTCGTGACGGCCGCAGGTGTCCTCGGTGACCGTCATCAGCGGGGTGTGCTCGTTCGACATCAGCACGCTGCCGGTGGTGAGGAAGATGCCGCCCTGGGCGTGGATCGTGTCCGGGGCGCTGTAGCGGACGGCGGTGTCGTGGGCGTCGTACACCAGGTAGTCCACGGCCTGGTTGCCGTGCAGATCGGTGATGGTGAGCTGCTCGCCCCGGCGGACGACCGCCGACCAGGCGGAGCGGGCGGGTACGACGGTCATGACTGCCCCCTGGCGGCGAGGAACTCGGCGGTGTTGAGGAAGGCACGGCGGCCCTCCGGGGTGGCGTCCCAGAGCGGGTCGCCGGGCGCGGTCGGCGCGGCGCGCCAGGCGAGGACCTCCAGCGGGCTGCTCGTGTACGCGGGCCGCGGGTCGAGCGGATGCGGGACGTTCGCGATGAGCACGGTCAGGTCCTGCTCGGCGCGCAGGGTCACGGACGCCCCCGGGCCCGCCGAGCCGGTGAAGTCGAGCGAACCGTCGTCCCGTACCTCCACGCCCTGGAAGAGGGCGACGGAAGGCGGCAGATCGCGGGGCTCCAGACCGTTTTTCAGGGCGGCGAGCTTGAGGAGTTCGCGTCCGGCGGGGGCCGGCGACCCGGGGCTCCCGCCCCCGTAGCGCGCGGTGTTCCGTGCGAGCGTCGAGGTGCCGCACAGCGCGTCATGGCGGCCGCCGGTGTCCTCGACGAGGGAGGCGAGGACGCGGCCCTGGCCGGAGAGGAGCAGCCGGCCCTTGGTGAGGTACGCGTTCCACTGGACCTTGACCGTGTCCGCGGTGTTGAGGCGCTCCCAGGGGCGCCCGTCCGCATACAGCACGAGGTGCGCACAGGCGTCGCCCCTGAGGTCGGTGAGGCGCAGCTCGGTGCCGCGGGCCAGGACGCGGTGGGTGTAGCTGCCGTCCGCCACGGTCTCCGCCCAGACCAGATGCCCGGCGGCGCAGGGCGGGGCCGGCCAGTCCGTGGCGGGTACCACGGGCATGGCCTCGGCGCGGGTGCCCTCCTGGGCGCGGGCGTGGTCCCGGGCTCCGTGTGTCGTCGCAGTCGCCATGGTGGCGGTACCTCCGGCTCGCGCGTCTCGGGTTCATTTCTGTCGTGCGACAGAAATTAGGAGGACGGGACTTCCGTGCGATTGCACGTGCATTGCCGGGGCGTAACCGAACGCTCACCAAGATCCCGGCGCCGTCTGCGTGTGGGACGATCGGCCACATGGGTACGACGGGACGGAAGGTCGGACGACCGCGCGCGGAGCAGCGGCCGGACAGCGGGCTGTCCGCGCGCGAGGAGCTGCTCGCGGCCGCGGCGGAGCTGTTCACGACGCGGGGGTACGCGGCGACGACGACCCGGGTCGTGGCCGAGCGCGCCGGGATGCGGCAGGCCACGATGTACCACTACTTCGGCGGCAAGGAGGATCTCCTCTCGGAGCTCCTCGAATCGACGGTCACACCGTCGCTGGCCCTGGCGCGACGGCTCCTCGCGGACGACGAGCGCGGGGCGGAGGAGAGGCTGTGGGAGCTCTGCCGCTCGGACGTCGAGCTGCTGTGCGGGGGCCCGCACAACCTGGGCATGCTGTATCTGCTCCCCGAGATCCAGGCGGAACGTTTCGCCGGGTTCCATCGGGTGCGGGCGGACCTGAAGGACGCATACGGGCAGCTGCTCGCCGGCACGGGGCCGGGGCGCGCGCTCGACAAAAGTGAACTCTCACTCCGCACGGACCTGGTCTTCGGCCTCATCGAGGGCGTCATCCTCGTCCACCGCTCGGACCCGGACCGCCCGCTGGCGTCGTTCGCGTCGGCGACGGCGGATGCGGCGCTGCGGATCGTGGGCTAGCAGGGGCGGTGCCCCTGCCGCCCCGGGCGTGTTTCGAGCCCGTCCGGCATTGGGGGACGGACACACCGGCCCACACGGCGGTACGGGGGCAAGCACGCGCTCCGAACCGCGGCAGCGGGGCTCAGACCGCCAAGGCCCGGGCGAGGGCCGAGAGGTCCGGGGCGCGCAGGACGCGGTCCCCGTAGCCAGGGAGCGGGACGTGGAGGGGGTCCGTCCAACGTGGTGGGATCGCGGACGCCCCGTACACCGCGCCGGCCAGGGCGCCCGTGACCGCCGCGACCGTGTCGGTGTCGCCGCCGAGACCGATCGCGGCGCCCAGCGACTCCTCGAACGACGACGTGGTACGCAGCGCCCACAGCGCCGAGGCCAGGCACGGCCACACCGCGCCGTTGAACTCGGTCGCGTCGTCCGGATGCCACCCCGGAGCCAGTACTCCCGCCCAGCGCTCCCGGTGGTCCTCGTACACTGCGGCCAGTGCGTCGGGCACGGCGCGCAGCGGGTCGTCCCCCTCGAGCGCGACCCGGATCAGCTCGTGGAGCACCGCCGTGCCCTCCCATGCCGCCCGGTCGCCGTGCGTGAGGGCCGCGATCCGGCGGGCGGCGTCCATCGTGGGCGCGCGCCCGTCACACGCGAAGTACACCGCCGACGTCGCGGCCCGCATCAGTGAACCGTTGCCTGCCGCACGGCCGTTGACCTGGAAATGCAGGCCCGCAGCGAGATTCCACGGGTCGCCGCTGCCGAGCACCTGCTCGGTCTGGAGGCCGATGTCCTTCGGCTCGCCCGCGGCCCAGCGCCGGAAGCGCTCGAACATGTCCTCCGGGTCGAGTCCGCCCCGCTCCAGCAGGGACTCGCCCACCAGAACGGCCATCTGAGTGTCGTCGGTGGCCTCGCCGGGATCCCAGCCACCGCCCCCGCACATCTCGCCCACGCCGTCCGGGAAGCGGGCCGCGTACCCACCCGCGAGCCCGAACTCGAACGGCGCACCCAGCGCATCACCGACAGCCGAGCCGACCACCGCCCCGACCACCCGGTCCGTTCGCTCTGCTGTGTGCGGACGCATCGGGTCAGCGTATGCGCCCCCGCAGCGCCCGGTACGTCGCCCCCGCCGCCAGCGTGCTGCCCACGAAGAGCAGCGTGAACCACTGGAAGTACCAGTGACCGCCCGTCGGGTCGTAGACCTCGGCGCGGGGCCAGGCGAGGTTCAGGGTCATCGCGATCCCGTACACCAGCGCAAGCGCGTTGATCGGCAGGCCCCAACGGCCGAGGGTGAAGAGCGGGGCGCCCTTCTCGTCGCGGTCGTCCGGGTGCGGCTTGCCCCATCGGCCGCGCAGGCGGCGCACCAGCATCGGGCCCGTGACCATCGCGTAGGCCAGGTAGACCATGGCGATGCAGGTGGTGCCGATGGCCAGCAGGGCCTCGGGGGAGAGGAAGTTGAGAAGCAGGAGCAGCGCCGCGAGGACGCCGACCGTGACGGCCGCCGCGGCGGGCATACCCGTGCGGGCCGGGACCTTGGAGAGGAGGCCGGACAGGGGGAGTTGGCGGTCGCGGGCCATGGAGTAGAGCATGCGGGTCGCCGAGGTCTGGATGGCGAGCGTCGCGGCGCAGATCGCGATGACCACGTCCGCGAGGAGCACCTTGCCGAGGCCGTCGCCGAGGGTGCTGGTGAGGACGTACGAGAGACCCTCGGTGGCGAGTCGCCCGTCCACCAGGCTGGGCGCGGCGAGCAGGCCGCCGAGCAGCAGCAGACCGCCGCAGACGCCGGAGGTGGTGAGCGCGGAGAACGTGGTGCGGGGCGCCGTGCGCCGGGGGTTGACCGTCTCCTCGCTCATCTCGCTCGCGCTCTCGAAGCCGATGAGGACGTACGCCGCCGTGAAGGAGCCGATCAGCAGCGCGCCGATCGCCCCGCCCGCGCCGCCCGTCTCGAGGACGATGCCGGGGTCGCGTTCGGCGTGGGTGAGGAGCAGCGTCACGATGAGGGCGACTCCGACGATCTCGGCGGTCACGCCGATGGTGTTGACGGCCGTCAGGACCCGGTTGTCGAGGACGTTCACGACGGTCGTGAGAGTCAGCAGGATCAGCCCGAGCAGGGCCGCGTTCGCCGCGCCGCTCGCCGAGGTCGGTGAGGGATCGTCGCCGACGAGCTGGAAACCGGACCAGATCGCGGGCAGCACGGCCTGCAGCGCGAGGGCCGCTGCGCCCACCACGACGACCCTGCCGATCACCATGAGCCAGCCCGCGTACCAGCCGAACGCCGGGGTGCTCAGGCGCGTCGCCCACTGGTAGACGGCGCCCGCGATCGGGTATCGGGCGGCGAGTTCGGCGAAGCAGGCGGCGACCAGGAGCTGGCCGGCGAGCACGACCGGCCAGGTCCAGAAGAAGGCCGGGCCGCCGAAGGAGTAGCCCATCGCGAAGAACTGGAAGACCGTCGTCAGGACGGAGATGAAGGAGAAGCCGGCGGCGAAGGACGCGTACCGGCCCATCCGCCGCCGCAGTTCCTGCTGGTAGCCGAAGCCCGCGAGCTCGGACTCGTCGGGCCCGGTCGCGGTCCCGGTCCCCGGCCGGGGGAGGGGGTTCGGGGTGGAGGTGGGTGCGGTCACGGTCATGGCAGCCCCTGTCGCTTCATTCCTGTCGGGCGACAGAAATTAGGGACGGGCTGTTTCCGCTGCGTGTCACGGCCATGTCGGGGCGGGGCCGAAGTGCTCACGGCCCCGCCCGCACCCCCTTACGCCAGAGGGAAGTTCAGCAGCGCGAGCGGCTCGGACGTCGGTGCCGGCGAGCCTCCCGCAGGCTCCACCGTGACGCCCATCCCGGACGCCCGCCCCACCGGTCCGTCCATGAGCAGCGACTCGGCCGCCCCCGACGAGTCGAGCAGTCCGGCCGGCCGCATCGTCCCGCCGTCGGCGAACCACAGCTGGTACACCTTCCCGGCGCCCGGCCGCGGCAGCCCGGACGCCAGGAACACGGCCCGGTCCCGCTCGCGCGACACGGCCACCGTGCCGGTCGCCCCGCCGTCGCCGAGTGCCGCCGTGCTGGTCCGCACGTCGGGTGCCGTCAGCACCTGGGCCAGCGCCTCGGCCTCGCGCTGTGCCTGCTGTGCCACGGTCCGGGCCTGCTCGGCGGCGCGCTGCTGCCAGACCGCGACACCCCCGAGCGCGGCCACGCCTGCCAGGCACGCCGCGAGCACGAGGCGGGAGAGCCGCCGCCTGCCGCCCGGCCGGAAGCCCTTCACGCGCGGCCGGTCCCCGCCCGCCGCGCCCGCGCCGCCCACCAGCGGGGCTTCCTGGCGCACCGTGGCGATCCGTGACAGCACCTGGCCCTTCATCGCGGGCGGCGGGTTCTCGGTGGCCGCGAGTCCCAGCCGTACCGCCGTCGCGCTGAGCTCCCGCACCTCCTGCGCGCAGGCCTCACAGGCGTCGAGGTGCCGCTCGAACCGGACGCGTTCGCGGTCGCCGAGCGCGTGCAGGGCGTACGCGCCGGTCAGCGTGTGCAGTTCGGCGTCGCGCCCGGCGCTCCGTCCCACCGTGCTCATGCGTTCACCCCCAGGCAGTCGCGCAGCCGGATCAGCCCGTCGCGCATACGGGTCTTCACGGTGCCCAACGGCACGGAGAGCAGCTCGGCCACCTCGCGGTAGGCGAGCCCCCGGTAGTAGGCAAGGGTCACCGACTGGCGCTGCAGCTCGGTCAGGGTGCGCAGACAGCGGCGTACCTGTTCGCGCTCCAGCCTGGCCTCGACCTGTTCGACGACCTCGTCGAAGTCCGGGGTCCCGCCGAGCCTGGCCGCCTTCTGCTCACGCTCGGCCGCGGCCTGGGCGGACCGCACCCGGTCCACCGCGCGGCGGTGGGCGAGGGTCAGCGTCCATGTCATCGCGGAGCCCCGGGAGGGCTGGAAGCGCGCGGCCGTACGCCACAGTTCGACCAGCACCTCCTGCGTCACCTCCTCCGACTGTGCCGGATCACGCAGCACGCTGCGCACGACGCCGAGCACGGGGCCGCAGACCGCGTCGTACACCTGGGAGAAGGCATCCTGGTCGCCGCGTGCGACCCGCACGAGCAGTTCGTCGAGCCCCGGACCGGCCGGCGGCGCCCCTGTGATCCGTACGGCTTCCTTCACTCGCACTCCCTCTCGCCCCGAGCTCACCACGTCGCCCCACCTCATATACGGAGCCGGAGGGCGTGTGGACTGGTGTACGGAAGAGTTGTTATGCGGCCGTGCCACGGCATCGACATCGTGCCTTCCTGATGCTGCCGCTGACGTTACTCTCCTCGGCCTGCCGGGCACCCGGTCGGACGCCGGGGTGGATGCGGCACATCGCCGACGATCAACCGCAGCACCGCCTCGTCCCGCAGACAACGCAGGGAGCCCTCGGGCCTCGACGGGCCGACGCCCAAGCTCACTCGTCCACGATCATTGGCACATGTACGTGCTCATCCGGCAGCCGGTCGCAACCCCCGTCGACCGGCGATGATCGCGGGCCGTTCCGCGATGTCCGCCGACCCGGTGCGGGGCGACGTGCTGACCCGGGGTGGTGCGCTGCCGGCGCCGGCGGTCGCTGCCGTGCGGCTGTCGACCCGTACGTTCCGCTCGGGCCGGTAGTCCGTCCGGCGCCCGTCGGCTGCCAGGCCGACCGCACGAAGGTCCGGCCCCGGGCACTCGCTGCCCGGGGCCGGACCCTCTCGTATGCGTGGCGGCGGCCGGCGCAGGCGCTACGCGGCCCGCGAGGCCTCCTGCTCGCGTTCGACCTGCGCGTTCCAGTCGCGCTTGATCGCACGCCATGCCTCGTCCGACTTGCCCAGGCGCCAGTAGCCCGAGATCGACAGGCGGGCGGCGGGGACGCTCCGCTCCAGGCGGAGATGGCGGCGGAGCTCCTTCACCGCGCCCGCCTCGCCGTGCACGAAGGCCTGGACGTCGCCGGCGGGGAAGTCCAGCTCGCGGACCGCCGCGAGGAGCGCCTCGCCCACGGCCCGGTCGCCCCGGTGCAGCCAGGTCACCGTGACCCCGTGCGGCGTCGCGATCTTCTGCTCCTCCTCGGGGCCGGCCAGCTCCACGAACGCGTGGACGACGGCGCCCGCCGGCATCCGCTCCAGCGATGCGGCGATGGCGGGCAGTGCGCTCTCGTCGCCCGCCAGCAGATGCCAGTCCGCGGTCGCGTCGGGGGCGTAACCCCCGCCCGGGCCCTGCAGCCACACCGTCTCGCCCGGCCGGACGCGCGCCGCCCAGGGCCCGGCCAGCCCCTCGTCGCCGTGGACCACGAAGTCGATCGTCAGCTCGCGGTGCACGGGGTCCCAGGCTCGCACCGTGTACGTGCGGTTGGCCGGCCACTGGTCGCGCGGGAGCTCCTCACGGATCCGGGCCATGTCGAACGGCTCCGGGTACGTCACCCCCGGCAACGGGAAGACCAGCTTGACGTACGCATCCGTCGACCCGTCCGTCGCGAACGCGGCCAGGCCCTCGCCGCCGAGCACGACGCGCACCATGTGCGGAGTGATCCGGTCCGTGCGCACCACCCGCGCCTCATGGGCCTGCGGTGCCTTGCGGGCGGGCGTCTCTGCCACGGCGTCTCCCTCGGTGTCGTGCCGGTTAGGCTCACCTAAGTTAACACCTCACCCGGGTGATCGCCGTTCCGGCTCAGGCCCTTAGCTCGACCAGCAGCCGGTTCACCACCCGCCCGAGACCCCATCGCGCTGCCAGCTCCTCAAGCCGCTCGGGATCGCGCGGCTCCTTCGGCAGGGCCGGATCGAAAGCGGGCAGCGGTACGTCCGCGGCCACCCGCACCACCTTCGGCGCCACCGCCACGTACCCCCGCGCCTCGTCGAGCCGCTTGCGCTGCGAAGGCGTCAGCTTCGACGCCGGGTCGTCGACGGCCGCCATGATCCCGGCCAGGTCCCCGAACGCGTCCAGCAGCTTCGCCGCCGTCTTCTCGCCGATGCCCGGCACACCCGGCAGCCCGTCGCTCGGGTCTCCCCGGAGCAGCGCCAGATCCACGTACC
This sequence comes from Streptomyces sp. NPDC001970, assembly GCF_053594115.1. NCBI lineage: Bacteria > Bacillati > Actinomycetota > Actinomycetes > Kitasatosporales > Streptomycetaceae > Streptomyces > Streptomyces sp. NPDC001970. The sequence goes on from NZ_JBSFDW010000010.1 coordinate 19,403, forward strand.
CGGGCCCGTCGACCCCGTACTTCTCGCGCAGCACCGCCTCGTCCGTGGCCTGCATCATCCCGACGCCCTTCAGCGGGTACAGCACCCGCACACCCCGCGCGTCGTCCACCAACTGGTACAGATCCCGGTCGCCGGTCACGATGTCCACCGGCCCCGCCGCGCGGAGGGCGAGCGTGCCGATGATGTCGTCCGCCTCGTACCCCGCGACGCCGACCCGCGCGATGCCCAGCGCGTCCAGCACCTCCTCGATGATCGGGACCTGCGGGGCCAGCGTGTCCGGGACCTCCTCCTGGTCCGGACCCGTCTCGGTCTCCACCGCCACCCGGTGCGCCTTGTACGACGGGATGAGCTCCACCCGCCAGTGCGGACGCCAGTCGGCGTCCATGCAGGCCACGAGCTCGTCGGGATGGTGGTCCTGGACCAGCCTGGTGAGGAATTCGATCAGCCCGCGCACCGCGTTGACCGGTGTGCCGTCGGGCGCGCGCACGGAGTCCGGAACCCCGAAATAAGCGCGGAAGTAGAGGGAAGCGGTGTCGAGGAGCATCAGGCGTCGCGTCACAGTCCGATGATGCCGCACCCCACCGACAACGCCCCGCGCGCACGACGCGACGCCCGCCGCGGCTGCCCGGCTGCCGCGGGGCGCCCCGGTCCGCCCGACGCGACGCCCCCGTCCCCCCACGCGACGGCCGCCTGGCCGCACGGTGTCGTCCGAGTGAACTGGATCACTTTCCGTTTGCCCCCGGCGTGCCCGGGCAGGCGCGACGCCGGAGCAGACCCCATTGCGCCCTCGGCCAGCAGCGACGCTGCCGGCGACGCAAACCCGGGGAGGCGGGCCGAACCCGTCCGCTCCACGGCCCGCAGGGTGGGGGAGGCGGGCCGTTCTTGGTTCAACACGTGAGGTTTATGTGTCCAGGCTTGAAGCCGAGCATCTGTACAAGGTGTTCGGTAAACGACCCGACCAGGCGGTGCGGAAGCTCGAGAACGGCGCCGGCCGCGACGAGCTGCGTACCGATGGAACGACCGCGGCCGTGATCGACGCCTCCTTCACCGTCGAGCCCGGCCAGATCTTCGTCGTCATGGGTCTCTCCGGATCCGGAAAGTCCACGTTGCTGCGCATGCTCAACGGGCTGCTGGAGCCGACAGCCGGGCGCGTCCTCTTCGACGGCCAGGACCTGACCACGCTGAGCGCCCGTGACCTGCGCGCCGTCCGCTCCACCCGGATCAGCATGGTCTTCCAGCACTTCGCGCTGTTCCCGCACCGCAGCGTGCTGGAGAACGCCGCCTACGGCCTCGAGGTGCAGGGAGTCGCCCGCGCCGAGCGCGAGCGCCGTGCCGCCGAGGCGCTGGAGCTGTGCGGCCTCGCGGGCTGGGAGAAGTCCTGGCCCGACGAGCTGTCCGGCGGTATGCAGCAGCGCGTCGGCCTCGCCCGCGCGCTCGCCACCGACGCCGATCTGCTGCTGATGGACGAGTCCTTCAGCGCCCTCGACCCGCTGATCCGCCGCGACATGCAGGACCAGCTCCTGGAGCTCCAGAAGACGCTCAAGAAGACGATCGTCTTCATCACGCACGACCTGCACGAGGCCATGCGCCTCGGCGACCGGATCGCGGTGATGCGCGACGGCCGGATCGTCCAGCTCGGCACTGCCGAGGACATCCTGGTCAGTCCCGCGAACGACTACGTCGCGTCCTTCATCCAGGACGTGGACCGCACCCGCGTCCTGACCGCGGCGGCCGTCATGACCGAGCCCCGCCCCGACGCGGACACCTGCGACTGCGAGACCGTCACCCCCGACACCCTCGTCGCCGACGTGTGCGCCGTCAGCGCACGGGTCCCGCACCCCGTGGCCGTCAAGAACGCGGCCGGCAAGGTCGTCGGCGTCGTACCGCAGTCCCGTCTGATCGGCCTCGTCGGCGACGAACGCGGCGAGCCGGTGCCGTGCCGCCTCCCGGCCCAGCAGCGGCCGACGGAGGTGGCCGCCCATGCCTAGGCTCCACCTCGGCCAGTGGGTCGACAGCGGTGTCGACTGGCTCCAGGCCCACCTCTCCTGGCTGTTCGACGCCATCAGCCGACTCGTCACCACCATGTACGACGGCATCGACGCGGCGCTCTCCGCGCCCGAGCCGCTCCTCTTCGCCGCCATCCTCGCCGTCGCCGCCTGGTGGCTGCGCGGGCTGCTCGCGGGCGTCCTGGCCTTCGCCGGATTCGCGCTGATCGACTCCATCGAGCTGTGGGACGACGCCATGTCGACCCTCTCCCTGGTGCTCGTCGCCACGATCGTCACCCTGGCCATCGCGGTGCCGCTGGGCATCTGGGCCTCCCGCTCGAAGACCGTCAGCGCCGTGACCCGGCCGGTCCTGGACTTCATGCAGACCATGCCGGCCATGGTCTACCTGATCCCCGGCATCATCTTCTTCGGCGTCGGCGTCGTGCCCGGCATCATCGCCACCATCGTCTTCGCCCTGCCGCCCGGCGTACGCATGACCGAGCTCGGCATCCGCCAGGTCGACAAGGAACTCGTCGAGGCCGCCGAGGCGTTCGGCACGACGCCGCGCAACACCCTCGTCCGCGTCCAGCTGCCGCTCGCGCTGCCCACGATCATGGCCGGCATCAACCAGGTCATCATGCTGGGCCTGTCCATGGTCGTCATCGCCGGCATGGTCGGTGGCGGCGGCCTCGGCGGCGCCGTCTACCGCGCCATCGGCAACGTCGACATCGGCCTCGGCTTCGAGGCGGGCATCTCCATCGTCATCCTGGCCATGTACCTGGACCGGATCACCGGCGCGCTGGGCCGCCAGGTCTCGCCGCTCGGCCGCCGTGCCCTCGCCAGGGCGAAGGCCCTGACCGGCGGTGCGAAGATCTGGAACTACCGCCCCCAGCCCGTCGTCGCCGTCGTCGGCGTCGTGGTCCTCGCCCTCGTCGCGGGCGGCATGGGCATCTTCGGCGGCACCAAGTCCGCCGACGCGTCCGACGCCACGAACGTCGGCCAGGGCAAGAAGATCTCCGTGGGCTACATCCCCTGGGACGAGGGCATCGCCTCCACCTTCCTCTGGAAGGAGATGCTGGAGCAGCGCGGCTTCGAGGTCGACGCCAAGCAGCTCGAGGCCGGCTCGCTCTACACCGGTCTCGCCGGCGGTCAGATCGACTTCCAGACCGACTCCTGGCTGCCCGTCACCCACGCCCAGTACTGGGACAAGTACCAGGACAAGCTGGAGGATCTGGGCTCCTGGTACGGTCCCACATCGCTGGAGCTGTCCGTTCCCTCGTACGTGAAGGGCGTCGACTCCCTGGAGGATCTCAAGGGCAAGGCGGGCCAGTTCAAGGGCCGCATCATCGGCATCGAGCCGAGCGCCGGAATGATGGGCATCCTCAAGGACAAGGTCCTCAAGGAGTACGGTCTGGAGGGCGAGTACAAGGTCGTCGACGGTTCCACGCCCGGCATGCTCGCCGAGCTGAAGCGCGCGTACGACAAGAAGGAACCCGTCGTCACCACCCTGTGGTCGCCGCACTGGGCCTACAGCACGTACGACCTGAAGAAGCTCAAGGACCCCAAGGGCACCTGGGGCAAGGGCGACGGCGTCCACACTCTCGCCCGCAAGGGCTTCGCCGCCGAGAACCCGCAGGTCGGCAAGTGGCTCAAGAACTTCAGCATGACCGAGGCTCAGCTCACCGGCCTCGAGGCGAAGATCCAGAAGACCGGCAAGGGCAAGGAGCAGGAAGCCGTCCGCGCCTGGCTGAAGGACAACCCGGGCCTCGCCGACAAGTGGACCCCGGTCGCCAAGGCCGGCAGGTCCGCGGACGGCAAGGACGAGCGCGAACGCGCCCTGAACGTCGCCTGGTTCCCGTGGGAGGAGGACATCGCCGCCACCTACCTGTGGAAGGCCGTCCTGGAGGAGCGCGGATACCGGATGAACCTCAAGCAGTTCGAGGTCGGCCCCATGTACACCGCGCTGTCCCGTGGCCAGATCGACGTCCAGTTCGACGGCTGGCTGCCCAGCACGCAGAAGAAGTACTGGGACGCGTACGGCGACAAGCTCACCGACATCGGTTCGTGGTACGGCCCGACGTCGCTGGAGATCGCGGTGCCCTCGTACGTGCAGGGCGTCGACTCGCTGGCGGATCTCAAGGGCCGCGGCGACGAGTTCAAGGGCCGGATCATCGGCATCGAGCCCGGCACCGAGACCATGAACATTCTCAAGAGCAAGGTTCTGCCCGGCTACGGCCTGGACAAGGAGTTCACGGTCGTCGACAGCTCCACGCCCGGCATGCTCGCCGAGCTGAGGCGCGCGTACGCGAAGAAGGAGCCCGTCGCCGTCATGCTGTGGACCCCGCACTGGGCCTACAGCGAGTACGGGCTGACCAAGCTCAAGGACCCGCAGAAGCTCTTCGGCGAGGGCGACCGCATCCACACGGTCGCGAGCAAGGACTTCCCGAAGCAGTACCCGCAGCTGACGAAGTGGCTCAAGGACTTCAAGCTGAGCGAGCAGGAGCTCGCCGGCCTGGAGAACGAGATCCAGAAGCGCGGCACGGGCCACGAGGAGGAAGCGGTCAAGGCCTGGATGGAGCAGAACCCGGGCATCGTGGACCGGCTGGCGCCTCAGTAGACCATCCCTCTCCCCCCACCGGTCGGGCCCCGTCACATACAGTGGCGGGGCCCTCACCGATGGGGGTACCCCGGGCGAGGCTCTGGGGGAGCCTGTGACAACTGTGCGAATCGGTGCCGGGAATCTGCGTAAGGTACTGAAGAGGAGGGAGGGAACGCAGCCATGGCAGACAAGGAAACACTCCGCGTCGGCTCCGCCGTCCGCAGACGCCGCAAGGCCCTCGACCTCACGCTGGCCGCCGTCGCCGAACGCAGCGGCCTGTCCGTGCCTTTCCTCAGCCAGATCGAGAACGAGCGGGCCCGGCCCAGCACGCGCTCCCTCCAGCGGGTCGCCGAGGCGCTGGAGACCACCGCAGCCGAGCTGCTGGCCGCCGCGGACTCCGCCCGCGTCGTCGATGTCGTCCGCGCGGACGACTCCACCGGTTCCGGCACTGCCGGGCGCGTACGGTCCCTCGTGCGCGGCCACCACCAGCTGCATGCCGTCGAGTACACCGGGGAGCAGGACGCGGACCGGGAGTACCAGCACCGCAACGACGAGCTCATGTACGTCGCCGACGGGGCGGCCGAGGTCGAGGCCGAGGGCCGCGCCTACCGCCTGGAGAAGGGCGACACCCTGTATCTGTCCGGAGGCGTACGGCACCGGTGGCGGGCCACCAGGCCAGGCACCCGCCTCCTCGTCGTCGCCGTCCGCGAACACGTCGAGTCAGGACCGTGAGACGGGCCGTGCCGAAGCGTGTCGTCTCGCTGGTCCCGTCCCTCACCGAGGCCGTCGCGGCCGGCGCCCCCGGGCTGCTGGTCGGCGCCACCGACTGGTGCACCCACCCCGCGGACCTCTGCGCGGCCCGTGTCGGCGGCACCAAGAACCCCGACGTCGACGCGATCGTCTCGCTGCGGCCCGATCTCGTGGTCGCCAACGAGGAGGAGAACCGGGCCCCGGACATCGCCGCCCTGCGCGCCGCCGGACTCGACGTCCTCGTGACGGAGGTCCGGACGCTGCCACAGGCCTTCGGCGAACTTGAGCGCGTCCTGCTCGCCTGCGGCGCGGGCCGGCCGCGCTGGCTCGACGACGCGGAGGCCGCCTGGGCGGCGGTCGTGCCGGGCGAGGTGCGGCGCGCGGTCGTGCCGGTCTGGCGCCGGCCCTGGATGGTCCTCGGCCGCGACACCTTCGCCGGGGACCTGCTGGCCCGCCTCGGCGTCGAGAACGTCTATGGCGGGCACCCGGAACGGTATCCCCGGATCCCGGTGGACGAGCTCAACGCGGTGGGCGCCGACCTCGTCGTCCTGCCCGACGAGCCCTACCGCTTCACTCCGGACGACGGTCCCGAGGCGTTTCCCGGCCTGCCCGCCGCGCTCGTCGACGGGCGCATGCTCACGTGGTACGGGCCGTCGCTGGCAGTGGCGCCCGAGGCACTGCGAGCAGCGCTCCGCTGACCAGGCCACGCGCCGTGCGGACCCCGGCCACGGCCCAGGCCGCGATGAGGAGCACGTACAGCCCCACCGCCAGCCACTGCAGGGCGGGCAGACCGGTGTGGGCGGCCAGCCCCGCCGCGCCCGTGACACAGGTGCCGACCGGGAAGGTGAACGCCCACCAGGTCATCGCGAACGGCATCCCTCTGCGGGCGGCGCGGGCCACGAGAGCCCCGGCCACCGCCAGCCACAGCAGGGCGAAGCCCAGCACCGGCACTCCGTAGACGACCGCGAAGACGCCCAGCCAGCTCGCGTACGGGGCCGAAACCGCCATCGGCGCCACGTCCGCCAGTTTGTTCACGGCGGTCGTCGACTGGCCCAGCGGACCGAGCACGAGGAACAGCGTCGGGGTCAGGGCGAGCGGCAGGGGACCGTGGCGGACCAGCCGGGCGAAGACGAAGGGCAGGATCGCCAGCACCGCCAGCAGGCTCAGCCCGAACATTCCGTAGCAGGCCACCAGCAGCGCCGCACGCCACGGGCCGGCGGGCAGCCGGCCGACCAGCATCGGGCCGGCCGCCGCCGACACCATCGGGGCCACCACCGGCAGCAGCCACACCGGCGAAGCGCTGCCGGGGGCGACCTTGTGACGCGTGATCATCAGGTACGGGATCGCCACGGCCACCGCGAGCGCGACGACCGTTCCGACGGCGAAGAGGGCCGCGCCCGCCACCGTCGCCGCCCGCTCGCCGACGACGCCGGGCCCGACCGACAGGGAGCCGATGCCGACCGCGAGCAGCGCCATCGCGAGGCAGCCGTAGAACGGGGCGATCGCAGGATCGAGCAGCTGGGCGCGGGCCCTGTCGCTGTGGTGGAACCAGTGGCCGGCGCGGGCGACGAGCAGGGCCGCGAGCAGCAGCACGGACAGCGCCCACACCGCCTCGCACGCGGGTCGCAGGCCCGGCGGCTGCACCGGCAGGGCGGTACCGGCGTTGGCCACGATCGCGGTGCCCATGACCGCGGCGTACCAGTTCGGCCCGAGATTACGGAGCCAGGGGATGACCATGAGGCAAGCCTCTGTCTCCGTAAGGCCTCCCACCAGGGATGTTGCTTCTATGTCCTCATAAGCTGTCCTTATGAGCGAAGAGCAACAGGGCCGAGGCCCGCTGGCCCACCGGGTGCCCGACCTCGGTGCGCTGGAACTGCTGCTGGCCGTCGCCCGGCACGGCAGCCTCGGGCGCGCGGCGCGCGAGCTGGGCATCACCCAGCCCGCCGCGAGCAGCCGGATCCGCTCCATGGAGCGGCAGCTCGGCGTCGCCCTCCTCGACCGCTCGCCGCGCGGCTCACGGCTCACCGGCGCGGGAGCGCTCGTCACCGACTGGGCCGGGCGGATCGTGGAGGCGGCGGAGGCCTTCGACGTGGGCGCCCAGGCGCTGCGGGACCGACGCGACTCGCGGCTGCGGGTGGCGGCCAGCATGACCATCGCGGAGTACCTGCTTCCGGGGTGGCTCATCGCTCTGCGGCAGGAGCGGCCCGACACGTCGGTGTCGCTCCTCGCCGGGAACTCGGCCGCCGTGGCGGAGCGGCTCCTGCGCGGCGAGGCGGACCTCGGCTTCGTCGAAGGGCTCGCTGCTCCGGCGGGCTTCGACGGCGCGGTCATCGGCCACGACCAGCTCGTCGTGGTGGCCGCTCCCGGGCACGCGTGGGCACGGCGCCGCACGCCGCTGCCGCCGCAGGAGCTTGCGGGCACCTCGCTGGTGCTGCGCGAACGCGGCTCGGGCACACGGCAGGTCCTCGACTCGGCGCTCGCGCGCTACGGAGGGCTCGCCGAGCCGCTGCTCGAACTCGCCTCCACGACGGCGGTGAAGGCGGCGGCGGTCAGCGGCGCGGGGCCGGCGGTCCTCAGCGAGCTGGCGGTGACCGAGGAACTCGCGGCGCGCCGCCTGGTCCGCGTCCCGCTGGAGGCCGTCGACCTGCACCGCGACCTCCGTGCGGTCTGGCCGTCGGGCCACCGCCCCACGGGCCCGGCCCGCGACCTCTTGTCCCTGACGCGGCGGGGCGCGGGGTGACGGGTGCGCCGCGGGTTGCGCGTCCGTCTGCGGGCCCATGGGTGGTTTGTGCCCACCCTTCTCCATAGCCCTTCAGGTAGGGGAGGTACCCCCACCTCCCCCTAGGACTTTCCACTGGGGGCCTCAGTGGGACGAACTGCCCACAACCCACTGGGGAACGGCCCACGACCCGCACCCGGGGGACGACCGGGGTGGGGCCGTGCAGAGTCGCCCCCGCAGAAGCCGGCTCCCCGTTCCGGATGACGCCGTACCCACCGATTCGAGGAGGCGAGCCCGGAAGGGCCCCGCACCACCACCCACCGGCGCACTCCGAGCCCGCCCGGGGGCCCCACGCCGCAGGGCGCAGAGGGAGCCCCGGACAGACACACCGGACGCCACCACGGCACCGGCCGACCCCGCACCGCCCCGGGAGGCCTCGCCCCGGTGTCCGCCGCCGGCGCGCGGAGCCGTGCGGCGGACTCCGCCGGCACCGCCACCGGGACGGCACCGCCCCCACCGCCCCCGCGGGCTCGGCGCCGTAGCGGACCGGCTCGACGTCCGGGCCGCCCGCGACGACGAGCCCGTCCAGCCGGGCCACGACGGACGCCGCACGCCCCGGATCGTCCGGTGGGAGCATCGCCGCGATGCCCCCGGCCGACTGGACGAGCCGCGGATAGCCCTCGGGCAGCAGCGCGGCGGGCAGCTGCCACACGCCCCACGAGGCCTGCTCCAGGTACGTGCTGACGCCGATGAGCGGCTGGGTCACTGTTCTTCTCCGGTCAGTCGCGTGCGAGTTCGGCCTCGGCCGCGGCCAGCGCCGCGAACTCCTCCTCCGGTGCCCGCGCCACCAGCCGGTGCCGACTGTAGAAGGCGAAGTACGCGAGGGCGACGCCGTAGACGGCGAGTGCGATGAACGCCGCGTCCTTGTCCACCAGGAAGGTGGCCACCAGCGCCGACAGCGCGAGCACGAACGCCACGGAGGAGGTCAGCACGCCGCCCGGTGTGCGGTACGGCCGCGGCAGCTCCGGCTCACGACGCCGCAGCACGATGTGCGACAGCGCCATCAGCGCGTACGAGATCGTCGCGCCGAAGACGGCGATGTTCAGCATCCGCGCCCCGTCCCCGGTCGCGGCCGCCAGCGCGAAGCCGATCGCGCCCGGGATGAGGAGCCCCAGGTAGGGGGACTTCCGCCGGCTGGTCAGGGAAAGGAACCGGGGCAGGTACCCCGCCCGGGAGAGGGCGAAGAGCTGGCGTGACCCGGCGTAGATGAGCGAGAAGAACGAGGCCACCAGGCCCGCGAGGCCCGCGTAGTTGACGAAGCGGCTGAGCGCGGTGGGGTCGCCGTCGCCCTGGAGCGCCACCACCAGCGGGTTCCCGGCCTCCTGGATGGCGGCCGAGCCGCGCGCCCCGGTGGAGGCGAAGAACGTCAGCAGGGCGAGCAGGACGAGGATGCCCATCGAGACGGCGAGGGCCCTCGGCATCGACCGCACCGGATCCTTCGCCTCCTCCGCGGCGAGCGGCACGCCCTCGACCCCGAGGAAGAACCACATGCCGAACGGGAACGCCGCCCAGATGCCGAGCAGCCCGAACGGCAGCCACGAACTGGACCCCAGAGCGCTCTCGTCGACAGGGATGTCGTCCAGGCCGCTCACCTGGAAGTCCATGAACGCCCCCACCGCGAAGATCAGGAGCGCGGCGACCGCGATCGCCGTCACGACGAGGCTGAACCGCAGCGCCTCACCGACGCCCCAGAGATGGATCCCGATGAAGATCGCGAAGCAGGCCAGATAGACCGGCCAGCCCGAGGTGAGGCCGAACAGCCCGAGCGATTCGACGTAGTCGCCGATGAAGATGGCGATCGCTGCGGGCGCGAGGATGTACTCGATGAGGATCGCCGTACCGGTGAGGAAGCCACCCCAGGTGCCGAGCGCCCTGCGGGCGAAGCCGTAGCCGCCGCCCGCCGTGGGCAGGATCGCGGAGAGCTCGGCGAGCGCGAAGACGAGGCACGCGTACATCAGCCCCATCAGCACGGTGGCGGCGGCGAGCCCGCCGAAACCGCCCTTGGACAGGCCGATGTTCCAGCCGGAGAAGTCGCCGGAGACGACATAGGCGACGCCGAGCCCCGTGAGGAGAAGCCAGCCCGCGCTGCCGCGCCGCAGCGTGCGGCGCTCCAGATAGTCGTCCGGTGGTGGTGTGCTGCTCCCGGTGGTGTCTTCCAGCGTCATGGCAGAGCTCCCGCGTCGGGCCCAATGGAGTGGAGCCATACCTTTGCGTTGGGCGCCGGGAAAACGCAAGACCCGTGCGTTACTTTCGGGTTACGTCACGGCCTACGTGAGGAAGCCCCGCAGCAGCGCCGCCGTGCCCGCGCAGTGCTCCCGCATCACCTCGCGCGCGGCGTCGGCGTCCCCCTCCAGCACTGCCTCGACCAGTGCCGCGTGCTGCTGCTGGGAGTGCTCAAGGTTCCGTACGAGCAGCGGAATGCAGTCCAGCAGATCGTTCACGGTGGCCCGTACGGCCGCGTACTGGGCGGTCAGGCTGGGGGAGCCGGACAGTTCGGCGAGGGTGAGGTGGAGCAGCGTGTCGCGTCGGCGGTAGTCGTCGAGCGGTGCGTCGTGGGTCGCCGCGAGCGCCGTACGCAGCCGCTCGGCGCCCTCGTCGGTGAGGCCGTGCGCCGCGCACAGCCCCGCGGCGCCGACCTCCAGCACCTCGCGGAAGCGGAGTGTGTCCTCGACGTCGACCGTCGTGATGCGCCGGCGCAGCTCCTCCTCGCCCGGGATGCGGCCGCGGTGGAGCACGAACGTTCCTCCGTAGCGGCCGCGGCGGCTCTCCACCAGCCCCTGCTCCTGGAGGACCTTGAGCACTTCGCGCAGGGTGACGCGGCTGATCCCCATCCGGTCGGCGAGCTCGCGTTCGGCGGGGAGCCGCTCGCCGCCGGGGACGAGTCCGAGCCGTACCACCCGGAGGATCTGTTCGAGAGCCTCCTCGAAGCCGTTGCCCGCCCGCACCGGCCGGAGCACGTGCGACAGCCGGTCCGTCCGCTCGCTCTCCTTCGACACCTTGCGGTTTCCCCTTCCCAGGCAATGGTCTTCAGTAATACCTTATGGTCTCCCGGCTGACCCTAAACTGTATTCCCCGGGGGCCACCGCACCGGAAACGGCTCCGCCGCGGGCCGGACCCCCGGCAACAGGAGCGGGTCGACCGGAGCGCCCAGCAGTTCACTTACGAAGGCGGGAGCAATCCGTGGCAGACCGCACACCCCCACTGACCGTCGAGGAGCTCAGGGTCCTCGTCGCGAGCGGCGAGATCGACACCGTCGTCCTGGCCTTCCCCGACATGCAGGGGCGGCTCCAGGGCAAGCGGTTCGCCGCGCGCTTCTTCCTCGACGAAGTCCTGGAGCACGGCACCGAGGGCTGCAACTACCTGCTCGCCGTCGACACCGAGATGAACACGGTGGACGGCTACGCGATGTCCTCGTGGGAGCAGGGGTACGGCGACTTCGCCATGCACCCCGACCTCGCAACCCTGCGCCGCGTCCCCTGGAACGAGGGCACGGCGATGCTGATCGCCGACCTCGCCTGGAACGACGGCGGCCCCGTCGTCGCCGCGCCCCGCCAGATCCTGCGCCGCCAGCTCGAGCGCCTCGCCGAGCTCGGGTACACCGCCCAGGTCGGCACGGAGCTCGAGTTCATCGTCTTCAAGGACTCGTACGAGCAGGCCTGGGACGCCGACTACCGCGGCCTGACCCCCGCCAACCAGTACAACATCGACTACTCCGTCCTCGGGACGGGCCGGATCGAGCCGCTGCTGCGCCGTATCCGCAACGAGATGGCCGGCGCCGGCCTGACGGTCGAGTCCGCCAAGGGCGAGTGCAACCCGGGCCAGCACGAGATCGCCTTCCGCTACGACGAGGCCCTCGTCACCTGCGACCAGCACGCCGTCTACAAGACGGGCGCCAAGGAGATCGCCGCCCAGGAGGGTGTCTCGCTCACCTTCATGGCGAAGTACAACGAACGCGAGGGCAACTCCTGCCACATCCACCTGTCCCTGCAGGACGCCGACGGGCGCAATGTGATGGCAGCGGACGGGAACGGCCAAGAGCACGGCATGTCGCAGGTCATGCGGCACTTCCTCGCCGGGCAACTCGCCGCGCTCCGGGACTTCTCGCTCCTCTACGCCCCGAACATCAACTCCTACAAGCGCTTCCAGCCGGGCTCGTTCGCCCCCACGGCCGTCGCCTGGGGCCACGACAACCGCACCTGTGCGCTGCGCGTCGTCGGCCACGGCCGCTCGACGCGCTTCGAGAACCGGCTCCCGGGCGGTGACGTCAATCCGCATCTGGCCGTCGCCGGACTCGTCGCGGCCGGCCTCTACGGCATCGAGCAGCAGCTCGAACTCCCCGAGGTCTGCGCGGGCAACGCCTACACCGCCGACTACGCGCACGTTCCCACGACCCTGAGGGAGGCCGCCGAGCTGTGGGAGAACAGTCCCATCGCCAAGGCCGCCTTCGGCGACGAGGTCGTCGCCCACTACCGCAACATGGCGCGGGTCGAGCTGCAAGCCTTCGACGCCGCGGTGACCGACTGGGAGCTCCGCCGCTCCTTCGAACGCATGTGAGGCACCACTTGTCGCAACCGTACGCCCTCGATGTGCTGAACCCGGCCACCGAGGAAGTCATCGCCACCGTCCCCGGCGCCGTCGGACAGGACGTCGACGCCGCCGTCGTCCGAGCAGCCGCGGCACAGCGCACCTGGGCCGCCGCGGCCCCCGCCGACCGCGCCCGGCTGCTGCGCCGCTTCGCCGGTGTCGTCGACGACCACGTCGAGGAGCTGGCGCGGCTGGAGGTCCGCGAGGCCGGCCACACCATCGGCAACGCCCGCTGGGAGGCCGGCAACGTCCGCGATCTGCTCGACTACGCTGCCGGGGGAGTGGAGCGGCTCAGCGGCCGCCAGATCCCGGTGCCCGGCGGACTCGACATCACGATCCTCGAACCGCTCGGTGTCATCGGCGTCATCGTGCCGTGGAACTTCCCCCTGCCCATCGCGGCCTGGGGCACCGCCCCCGCGCTCGCGGCAGGCAACGCGGTCGTTCTCAAGCCCGCCGAGACCACACCGCTGACGGCGCTGCGGCTTGCCGAACTCGCCCTCGAGGCGGGCCTGCCGGAGGGTCTGTTCCAGGTGCTGCCGGGCCGCGGCGACATCGCGGGCGACGCGCTCGTACGCCATGAAGGCGTTGCCAAGATCGTGTTCACCGGATCGACCCGGACCGGCAAGCAGATCATGTCGCTGTGCGCCGACCGCGTGAAGCGCGTGACGCTCGAACTCGGCGGCAAGAGTCCCAACATCGTCTTCGCCGACGCCGACATCGAGGCGGCGGCCGCGAGCGCGCCCATGTCGTTCCTCGACAACAGCGGCCAGGACTGCTGCGCCCGCACCCGCATCCTCGTCCAGCGGTCCGTGTACGACGACTTCCTGGACCGGCTCGCGCCCGCCTTGAAGGCGGTCGTCGTCGGCGACCCGGCGGACGAGACCACGCAGATGGGTCCTCTCATCTCCCGCGTGCAACTGGACCGCGTACGGTCCTATGTCACCGATGACCTGGCAACGGTCCGCGGCAGCGCCCCCGAAGGCCCCGGCTTCTGGTTCCCGCCCACCCTCGTCACGGACGTCGCCCCCGACGCGCCGATCGCCACCGAAGAGGTCTTCGGCCCCGTCGCCGTCGTGCTCCCCTTCGACGACGAGGACGATGCCGTACGCCTGGCCAACGCCACCGATTACGGCCTCTCCGGCTCCATCTGGACCCGCGACGTGGGCCGCGCCCTGCGCGTGTCCGGGGCCGTCGCCGCCGGCAATCTTTCCGTCAACTCCCACTCCAGCGTCCGTTACTGGACCCCGTTCGGCGGCTACAAGCAGTCGGGGCTCGGCCGCGAACTCGGTCCGGACGCCCTCACCGCCTTCACCGAAACCAAGAACGTCTTCATCAGCACGGAGGCCTGAACCACATGACCGACACCACTGCTGTCTGCCGCCGCCTCGTCGGCCGAACCGCCGTCATCACCGGTGCCGGCAGCGGCATCGGCCTGGCCACCGCGCGCCGGCTCGCCTCCGAAGGCGCCAACGTCGTCTGCGGCGACATCGACGTGGCCGCCGGCAAGGCGGCGGCCGACGAGGTCGGCGGTACGTTCGTCCGCGTCGACGTCACCGACGCCGAACAGGTCGAGGCGCTGTTCAGGACCGCTTTCGACACGTACGGAAGCGTGGACATCGCCTTCAACAACGCGGGGATCTCGCCGCCCGACGACGACTCGATCCTGGAGACCGGCCTCGACGCCTGGAAGCGCGTCCAGGAGGTCAACCTCACCTCCGTGTACCTGTGCTGCAAGGCGGCCATCCCCTACATGCGGCGGCAGGGCAAGGGCTCCATCATCAACACCGCGTCGTTCGTGGCCCGCATGGGCGCCGCGACCTCGCAGATCTCGTACACGGCCTCCAAGGGCGGCGTGCTCGCCATGTCCCGCGAGCTGGGGGTGCAGTTCGCCCGCGAGGGCATCCGGGTCAACGCCCTCTGCCCGGGACCGGTCAACACCCCGCTGCTGCGGGAGCTGTTCGCCAAGGATCCCGAGCGGGCCGCGCGGCGTCTCGTGCACATCCCGGTGGGGCGCTTCGCCGACGCGGACGAGATCGCGGCTGCCGTGGCCTTCCTCGCCAGTGACGACTCGTCGTTCGTCAACGCGACGGACTTCCTCGTCGACGGAGGGATCTCGGGGGCGTACGTCACCTCTCTCTAGGCCCGGACTTCGCAGGTCACCCGTTAGTGACGGCTCGACGCGTGATCGTTGCCGGTTCCCGGCCGCTGTCGAGCGGACAGGGATACGTGCGCACCCAAGTCGACCGCTGCTTGACCGGCTGCGACCGCTCGATCTTCACGAACGAGGGACCTGCGAACTACGGATCCAGGCCGACGGCGTCAGCATGACGCACCCGCCCGGCCGGTACCCGGATCCAGGCGCCCCGGCCACCTGACGCCGGTGGGACGGCACCGCCCGGACCGGGCACCTCCCGGCCCGTCGCAGCCCCGTCGCAGCCGTTCCGTCGCCGGCTTCCGTCCGGTCGGCGACGTGAGCGGAGGCGTCCCGGCCGGCGGCCGGCCCATAGGGGTGCCCGTGGCGGCGCTCAGAGGAACGTACGGCCCTCGCCGCGGTATGTCGGTACGGACGCCACCACCTGGTCGCCCTCGATCAGCCGCAGCTCGTCGAACCGCTCGCACAGCTCCCCGGCCTTCGCGTGCCGGAACCACACCTTGTCGCCGATGAGGAGATCGTCGGCCGGCGCGCCCAGCAGCGGGGTCTGCACCTCTCCGGGCCCCTCCGCCGGGTCGTACCGCAGCCCCTCCGGCAGATACGGCACCGGCAGCCGGTCCCGTCCCGCCGCCCCGGACGCCGGATAGCCGCCGCCGAGCACCGTCACCACGCCGACGCCCGGGCGGCGCACCACCGGCTGGGCGAACAGTGCAGCGGGCCGCCCGCTGAAGGACGTGTAGTTGTCGAACAGCCTCGGCAGATAGAGCCCGGAGCCCGCGGCGATCTCCGTGACCGCGTCCTCGGCCGCCGTGTGCTGCACACTGCCCGTGCCGCCGCCGTTCACGAACTCCAGGTCCGGGGCCACGTCCCGCACCGCGCGCACGACGGCGGCGCGGCGCTGTGCCAGCTCGCGGCGGGCCGCCGCCTGCATGAGGCGGATCGCCCGCGACCGCAACGGGCTCCCCGACACCGCGTCGCCGACGCCCGCGACATGCCCCTCGTACGCCATCAGGCCCACCAGCCGGAAGCCGGGGCGGCGGACGATCTCCCGGGCGAGCCCGGCCAGCTGCGCCGGGTCGCGCAGCGGCGAACGGCGCGCCCCGATCCGTACCCGCCCGCCGAGGAGATGCAGCGCCGTGTCCAGTTCCAGACAGATCCGGATCTCCTCCGTGCCGCCGTCCCGCGCACGGTCGATCAGCTCCAGCTGCGCCGGATCGTCGACCATCACGGTGACGGCGGCGGCGAGCTTGGCGTCCCCGGCCAGTTCGGCGAAGGCGGCCCGGTCGGCCGACGGATAGGCGAGGAGCACGTCGTCGAAGCCGGCCCTGGCCAGCCAGAGCGACTCCGCCAGCGTGTACGACATGATCCCCGCGAAGCCGTCCATGGCCAGCACGCGTTCCAGCAGCGCACGGCACCTGACGGACTTGCTCGCGACCCTGACCGGCTTCCCGCCCGCCCGGCGGACCAGATCCGCCGCGTTCCCGTCGAACGCCTCCAGATCCACGACGGCGAGCGGCGCGTCGAGATGGGCGGTGGCCCGGTCGTACCGGGTCCGGTCTGCGGCACGGGGAGTCATGGCCTGAGCTTGCCAGACCCAATTACCGGAGGGTAGGGGGACGTTCCGGTCAGATGCCCCGGGCCTGCGGTCCTGTTCCCGCGAGGCCTGTGTCAGCCCTTAGAGTGAGCACACGCGGTGACGAACGGGCGTGCCCCGAAGGGCGATCCGCCGGCGCTACGACACGAGGGAAACGGGGGGCGGATGAGCACCGAAGCACCACGCTCGTCGCGCATCACGGACGCCCTCCTTCCTCCGGGGCCTCCGGCCGAGCCCCCCGTCACTCCCGCCGAGACCACCACCCGCCTCCGCCCGATCACCGACTCGACACCACCACCGTCGCCGCGCGCCGCGGCTGGTGCTGCCGGCGCGGCATCCGGCGCCGTGCCCCCGCGCCCGTCCGGGCCGCCGCCCGGGAGCCGGCCGGGCGCCGCCGTTCCCGCGCAGGGGAACGCCTCGACGGGGCCGGGCGGGCAGGGAGGCGTCGGATCGCGGCCCTACGCCGAGCACGCGCGCCCTGCGGCTCCGGCCCGGATGCCCCGAAGCGGCGCGGCCGTTCCGCCGCAGCCCTCGCGGCCGCCGTGGACGCCGCCGGTCCTCCCGTACGCGAGCGCCCTCCCCGAGACACCGACCGAGATCACCACCCGGCTGCGGCCCATCCGGACCCGCCACCCGGCACGGTCCGCCGCCGCGGTCGCCTGCCTCGTCCTCGGGCTCGGGCTGGTCGGGGGCGCCGTCACCGGCAGTTGGCTCGCCGGGGACCCGTCGACGTCGCCCACGGCCACCGGCGGCTACACCGAGGCACGCACCCTCTGGCACAGCGTCCCCGTCGACAGCCTCTTCCCGCGCACGCTGAACGGACCCGGCGCGGGGCCCGGCCGCGCCGACCGCTCCTGGACACGGATCGCCGTCGCGCCCGACGGGCCCTGCGCGGGGGCCCTCGATCCGCTGCTGGTGAAGGTGGTGCAGCCGGTCGGCTGCCTGCGCGTCCTGCGGGCGACCTACACCGACGCCACCGCCACCAGCGTCACCACCGTCGGCATGATCTTCACCGAGGCGGACCAGGACGCGATGGCGGCCCTGCGCACCCGCTTCTCCCGCGAGGGCCTGGACGAACGCGCGGACCTCATGCCCCGGACCTACGCCGCGCCCGGCACCGCCGCCGCGGGCTTCGGCGACAAGCAGCGGGCCAGCTGGACCGTCAGTGTCCTGCGCGACGCGCCGGTCATCGTGTACGCCGTCTCGGGCTTCGCCGACGGGCGCACCGTCGCCGACCCCCAGCCGGCAGGCGAGGCGATGGTCACCGGAGCCACCTCCGCTCCCGCCCAGGCAGGCCTGGGCCATGAGGCCAAGGGCATCGCGGACCGCATCGAACGCGCCCTGCGCAAGATCGCAGCCCCGGCCACGGAGCGCCCCGAGTGACCCCGCAGCCCACCCACGCCCCGAGGCCCGTCCGCATCGCGGGGCCCGCACGCCGCCGCGCCGGCGGCGCCCTCGCCGCCGCCCTCGCCTTCGTCCTCGTGTCCGCCGCGCCCGCCCAGGCCGACGGCATCCGCGCACGCCAGTGGGCCCTCGACGCCATGCACACCGACGAGGCGTGGCAGACCACCAGGGGCGAGGGGATCACCGTCGCCGTCCTCGACACCGGCGTCGACGACAGCCACCCCGACCTGGCGGGCCAGGTGCTCCCGACCAAGGACCTCATCGGCTTCGGGGCCAAGCGCGGTGACCGCGCCTGGGCCCAGCACGGGACCGCCATGGCCGGGATCATCGCGGGGCACGGCCACGGGCCCGGCCGCGAGGACGGGGTGCTCGGCATCGCCCCCGAGGCGAAGATCCAGCCGGTCCGGGTGATCCTCGAAGGCAGCGACCCCGCCCGCAAGAGGGCCCGCAGCACCCGCGGCTCCGCCCTCGCCGACGGCATCCGCTGGGCCGCAGACAACGGCGCGGACGTCATCAACCTCTCCCTCGGCGACGACAGCGAGTCCGCGCACCCGGAGAAGAGCGAGGACGCGGCCGTCCAGTACGCCCTCGCCAAGGGCGCCGTGGTCGTCGCGTCGGCCGGCAACGGCGGCCAGAAGGGCGACCACATCTCGTACCCCGCCGCCTACCCCGGCGTCATAGCCGTCGCCGCCGTCGACCGCTTCGGCACCCGCGCCTCCTTCTCCACCCGCCGCTGGTACGCCACCGTCAGCGCCCCCGGCGTCGATGTCGTCATCGCCCACCCCGACCGGCGCTACTACGAGGGCTGGGGCACCAGCGCCGCATCGGCGTTCGTCTCCGGAGCCGTCGCGCTCGTGCGGTCCGCCCACCCCGGCCTGACCCCGGCGCAGATCAAGGAACTCCTCGCCGACACCGCGCGGAACGGTCCCAGGAGCGGGCGCGACGACGCCAAGGGGTACGGAATCGTCGACCCGGCTGCCGCGCTCGAGGCGGCCGACAAGATCGCCCCGGCCGATGCCAGGGCCGCGTCCACGTCCGGCTACCGCAAGCGCTACTTCGGCAGCGGCCCTGCCGCCCCGTCCGCCGCCGACGTGCCGGGCGGTCTGCTCGTCCCCGTCGCCGGAGGCATCGGCGCCCTGCTGCTCGCCGGCGCGGTCGTCCTGTGGCGCGGCGGCCGCCGGCGCACCTGAAGCGCGGCCCCGACCGCCTCCGCCTCCACGCGCGCGATCCCGGCTTCCAGGGTCGGATGGCCGTCCGACAGGACGGCCATCAGCAGACCACCGGCCCGCCCCACGGAGTGCACGGCCCACAGCCCGCTGTCCCGCTCCGGCAGCCAGCCGTTCTTCAGCGCACAGTCCCCGCCGGCAGCCGAGACCCCCCAGTCCTGGCCCGCGACGACGCGACCCATCAGCCGCTCGATGTGCGGATGGGCCCCGCCGAACACCGCCCGCAGGAGGGTGAGCTGATCCCGTGCGGTGGTCCGCGTCAGACCCCACGCCCGGTCGGCCCGTGTCTCGACGAGCCCGAGCCGGGCATGCGCCGCGTCCAGCCCGGCGGGCCCGCCGATCACCTCCCACAGCGCCGTAGCCGCGTCGTTGTCGCTCCGCACGATCATCGCCTCGGCGTACGCCGCTTCGCGCCCGCTCGGCGCACGCGCCTCGTCCCCGGCGCGCAGCAGCAATGCGGCCAGGACCGACACCTTCACGATGCTTGCGCAGACGTACGACCGGTCATCGCCGTACACAACGGTGCGGCCGCTCTCCGGGTCGAGCACGGCGACCGAGACACAGGCACTCATACAGCGGAGGTTAGGCTCCTTGCGTGGCGCTCAAGAGCATTCCCGATCCCGGCTTCTCCGACGACGACGGCACCGCCGACCCGGCCCTGACGGCGGCCCTCGCCGCCTGGGCCGAGGACAGGACCGCCGAGCAGCCGGTCCTCGAGGCGCTCAAGGGCGCCCGCCTCCTCGTCCCCGTCGTCGCCGTGCTCGGTGAGGTGGAGGAGGACGAGAAGGGACTGCGCCGCGAGAAGACGAGCGACATGGCCGTGCCCACGCTGACGGCGGGAGACCGCCGGGCGCTGCCCGCGTTCACGTCGACCGAGTCGCTGGCCCGTTGGGATCCGGCGGCGCGGCCCGTCGCCGTCCCCCTGCACCAGGCGCTGCAGGCCGCCGCGCACGAGAGGGCGGACACGGTCGTGCTGGACCTCGCCGGCCCGGTGCCTTACCAGCTCACCGGCCCCGCCCTGCTCGCCCTCGCCGAGGGGCGGACGAGCACCGACCCGCTGGCCGACCCGTCGGTGACGGCGGCGGTACTGGCGGCGGTCGCCGCCGAGCCCGCGGTGCTCCGTGCCCACCTCGGCCCCGGCAGCGCCGACGGCACCCTGGCGCTCGTGCTGGCACCGGACGCGGTCCCCGCCGAGGCGGCCCGGCGCGTCGCCCGCGCGCTGGCGGCCGACGAGACGCTGCGGGCCCGGCTGGTGCGCGGACTCGACCTCGCGCTGCTGCCCCCGGAGGCAGCGCCTCCGGGGGAGCCCCTGTACGTACGGCCCTGAGGGCCACCGCATATCGTGTGGCGCATGAGTGACGCGACCCCCAGCAATGCGACCCCTGGCGACGCGACCCCGGGCGACGGGTCCCCCGACTTCGACGCCATGACCCGCGACATCGCGGAGGTTCCCGCGGTCGAGGTGATCGTCACGGTCGCGGTCAACCTGATGAGCGCCGCCGCGGTGAAGCTCGGCCTCACCGAGGACGGCGAGAAGCACAAGGACCTTGACGAGGCCCGCAAGCTGGTCCATGCGCTGGCCGGGCTGCTCGACGCCGGTGCGACGGAGATCAGCTCCTTCCACGCGGCGCCGCTGCGCGACGGCCTGAAGTCGCTCCAGCTGGCCTTCCGCGAGGCGTCGGTCGTGCCCGACGAGCCGGGCCAGGGCCCGGGCGAGAAGTACACGGGCCCGGTCTTCGGCTGAGTCCGTGACATGCGGGCGGACGCGTGGCGCCCGCCGGTTAGCCCCTTCCGCCCGGAGCTGCTAACCTTGTGTAACGACCGGTCGGACATGGATGTGTCCGACCCACAAGTGGAGGCTCCGATCTCCCACCTGGCCGCCCTCAGGGTGGCGGGTCACCGGTCAGACGGCGACCATCGTTCCGTACGGACGATGGAGCCGTCCGAGTAGCGCCCCGCGGTTGACCGCGGCGGTGTTCCGGTAGTTCAAGGAGCCCCGCCTGTGTCCCGTCGGGGCCATTTTTCATGACCCGGTGCGGTTGGTCTAAGGAAACAGACGTTGCGCGGCTGTCCGCCAGACTGCCGCGTGGTGCTACCGAGGAGGATCCATCAGCGCCGAGCCCCGCATCAACGACCGGATTCGCGTTCCCGAGGTGCGACTTGTCGGTCCCAGCGGCGAGCAGGTCGGGATTGTTCCGCTTGCCAAGGCCCTGGAGCTTGCCCAGGAGTACGACCTCGACCTGGTCGAGGTGGCGGCGAACGCCCGTCCGCCTGTCTGCAAGCTCATGGACTACGGCAAGTTCAAGTACGAGTCGGCCATGAAGGCCCGTGAGGCGCGCAAGAACCAGGCGCACACGGTCATCAAGGAGATGAAGCTCCGGCCGAAGATCGACCCGCACGACTACGACACCAAGAAGGGTCACGTCGTTCGGTTCCTCAAGCAGGGCGACAAGGTCAAGATCACGATCATGTTCCGTGGTCGCGAGCAGTCCCGGCCGGAGCTCGGCTACCGGCTGCTGCAGCGGCTCGCGGAGGACGTCCAGGACCTCGGTTTCGTGGAGTCGAACCCGAAGCAGGACGGCCGAAACATGATCATGGTTCTCGGTCCGCACAAGAAGAAGACCGAGGCGATGGCCGAGGCCCGCGAGGCTCAGGCCGCCCGCAAGGCGGAGCGCCAGGGGCAGTCCGCCCAGGCGGAGACCTCCGCCGAGGAACCCGCCGAGGAACCCGCAGAGGCCTGATTCCAGGACAACCCGTCCCGGACATCAACCGACACATCTGACGCTTTCGCCTGCCGGTTTGCGGATCGGCGACGGAAGCGCACTGACGAGGAGATAACGGCGCTATGCCGAAGAACAAGACGCACAGCGGTGCCAAGAAGCGCTTCAAGATCACCGGCTCCGGCAAGGTGCTCCGTGAGCGCGCCGGCAAGCGCCACCTGCTCGAGCGCAAGTCGTCCAAGCTGACGCGTCGCCTCACTGGCAACGCCGAGATGTCCCCGGCCGACAGCAAGACCATCAAGAAGATGCTGGGCATCTGACTGATCCCCGGCCCCCGGTGACGGGGGCTTCCGGCCGAGACCGGGACACATTCGTTTCCGGGCCGTGTGAGTCCAACCACGGCCCCGCTACAAGGAGTTAACAAGTGGCACGCGTCAAGCGGGCAGTCAACGCCCACAAGAAGCGCCGGGCGATCCTCGAGCAGGCCAGCGGTTACCGCGGTCAGCGTTCCCGCCTGTACCGCAAGGCGAAGGAGCAGGTCACCCACTCCCTCGTCTACAACTACAACGACCGCAAGAAGCGCAAGGGCGACTTCCGTCAGCTGTGGATCCAGCGCATCAACGCCGCTGCCCGCGCGAACGGCATCACCTACAACCGCTTCATCCAGGGTCTGAAGGCCGCCAACGTCGAGGTGGACCGCAAGATCCTCGCCGAGCTCGCGGTCAACGACGCGGGTGCGTTCGCCGCGCTCGTCGAGGTCGCCCAGAAGGCGCTCCCGGCGGACGTCAACGCCCCGAAGGCCGCGTCGGCGGCCTGACGGCCGTCCCTCGCGTCCCTCCGGACACCCCGGACCCGCAGGCCCCTGGCCTGCGGGTCCGCGTGCGTCCGGCTGAGCACGCAGACCGCGCCGGGGCCGGGGCGTGAGGCCTCGCGGCCCCGTGCCCCCGCACCGGGCCGTCCGCCCGCGTCGGGTCGTGACCCCGACGCCCGCGGCGGGCCTGCCCGGCGGAGGGGTGGCGGACACGGCCCTCGCCCCGCCGTTGCCGGCTGTGCCGAGGCGTCTGCGCTGCGTGGAGGGCAAGCCCCAGGGCACCCTGGAACGTGACCGGCACCACTGGGTCGGCCCGGGTGTCCGCCCCGGTGCAGGTGCTCGATCGCCCGGTGGGCTCGATGCGTGCCCGGTACCCCCGGGTGGGCCCGGGCGTCCGTCCTCGATCGCCCGACGGACTCCACAGGAGCCCCTCGCCGGTGGAGACGGGAGCCTCGCGCTCCCACGCCCGAGGGCGTCGGTCGGAGGTCCGGGGCGATGCCCCGGAACCAACGCCCTGACGTCCCCCGAACGCCCGCGGGGCGCAGGGGAGCGTGAGGTGCCGGGTCCCGGGGGGCAGAGGCCCAGCGGGGATCCGGGGTGAGCCCCCGCGCGGCGGAGCCGCAGACCGACACTGCGGGAAGAGTCCGGTAGGGGAGACAAGGCCCTGCCGCAAGCGGCCCCGCGCCCACGAACGAGACCGAAGAGAAGTGAGTGCACCTCATGCACACCCCCGAGCTGATCTCCCCGCGATCCCCGCGCGTCGTCGCCGCGCGACGCCTGGCCCGGCGGAACTTCCGGTCGAAGGACCGTCGGTTCATCGCCGAGGGGCCGCAGGCCGTACGGGAGGCCGCGGAGCACAGGGGCGGCGACGGTGAGGCGACGCTGATCGAGCTGTTCACCACCGTCGAGGCGGCCGAGCGCTACGCGGACATCGTCGACGCCGCCCGCGCCGCAGGCGCCCGGATCCACTACGCCGCCGACACCGTGCTGGCCGAGGTCTCGCAGACCGTCACGCCCCAGGGACTCCTCGGCGTCTGCCGCTTCCTCGACTCGCCGTTCGAGGAGATCCTCGCCGCCAGGCCCAGGCTCGTCGCCGTCCTCGCCCACGTACGCGACCCCGGGAACGCCGGTACGGTCCTGCGCTGCGCGGACGCCGCGGGCGCGGACGCCGTCGTCCTCACCGACGCGTCCGTGGACCTGTACAACCCCAAGTCGGTTCGGGCGTCGGTCGGTTCGCTGTTCCACCTGCCCGTCGCCGTCGGCGTACCCGTCGAGCAGGCCGTCAGCGGGCTCAGGTCCGCCGGCGTGCGGATCCTCGCCGCCGACGGGGCCGGGGACGACGACCTGGACGACGAGCTCGACGCCGGGACCATGGGCGGGCCGACCGCATGGATCTTCGGCAACGAGGCCTGGGGCCTGCCCGAGGAGACCCGTGCGCTCGCGGACGCCGTCGTGCGCGTACCCATCCACGGCAAGGCCGAGAGCCTCAATCTCGCGACCGCGGCCGCGGTGTGCCTCTACGCCTCGGCCCGCGCCCAGCGCACCCCGGGCGGCTGCCGGGGACGGTGACCGCGGAGCCCCAGGAGCTCGCAGGGTGTCGCTCTGTCACCGGCGACTAGTAAGGTGACGAACTCGGGGGCCCACTGCACCGGTTCGAGAGGTGGGGTACGGGGATGGCTGTCGGCACGAGCGGGCCGTCGGAGGCGCACATCGCCTCGGCGTGTCCGTCCACGGGCGCCGCAGGCCTGGAGGTGGACCCCGACGACCTCCCCGACGGATTCGTCGTCGCGGACGAGACCGGCCGCGTGATCTGCTTCAACGCCGCGGCCGTACGGATCACAGCGACCCCCCGCTCCGAAGCGCTCGGCCGCCCCCTCGAGCAGGCCCTGCCCCTGGAGGACCTCAAGGGGCGCCGCTGGTGGACCCTGACCGACCCGTACGGCGGCCTCGGCACCCGCGTCGGCCAGCCCGAGCGCAATCTCCTGCTCCCCGGCGGCCGCGAGGTCCTGGTCTCCGCCCGGTACGTGCGCGAGGTTCCCACCGGCCCCGTGCGCCGCGTCGTGGTCTGCCTGCGCGGCACCGAGGCGCGGCGCCGCACCGAGCGCAGCCACGCCGAGCTGATCGCCACCGTCGCCCACGAGCTGCGCTCCCCGCTGACGTCGGTCAAGGGCTTCACCGCCACCCTGCTCGCGAAATGGGAGCGTTTCACCGACGACCAGAAGCGGCTGATGCTGGAGACCGTCGACGCCGACGCGGGCCGCGTCACGCGCCTCATCGCCGAGCTCCTCGACATCTCCCGGATCGACTCCGGCCGCCTCGAGGTGCGCCGCCAGCCCGTCGACATCGCTGCCGCCGTCGGCCGCCACATCCAGGCGCACACCGCGGCCGGCCAGTCCCCGGACCGGTTCTTCGTCCGCGTCCAGCGCCGGCTCCCCGATCTGTGGGCGGACCCCGACAAGATCGACCAGATCCTCGGCAACCTGCTGGAAAATGCGGTGCGCCACGGCGAGGGAACCGTCACCATCGACGTGGCACCCGCGCCCGCAGTCCCCGGAAAGAACGTCGAGAAGGGAACGGCCGTCACCGTGAGCGACGAAGGCCCCGGCATTCCCGAGGAGTCGATGGGCCGTGTCTTCACCCGCTTCTGGCGGGGAAGCAAGCGTGGCGGCACCGGACTCGGTCTGTACATCGTCAAGGGCATCGTCGAGGCGCACGGCGGGACGATCACCGTCGGCAGGGGCCCCGGCGGCGGTGCGGAGTTCCGATTTATCCTGCCCGTCGGCGCCCCGGCGTATCTCAGCTGACACACGCTGAGTCCCGCCCTTCGGCCCACGGGCTCTTACGCACACCTCACCCCGCTAAACTCGACCTTTGGCACCTTTGCGTCCTCGGTCGTCGAGCGGGGGCCCCAGCCACCCCATCGGAAGTACGGGAAAACATGTCGGCACCCAATAAGTCGTACGACCCAGTCGAGGTCGAGGTACTGAAACCGGAAGAGATCGAGCGCATGCGGGACGAGGCGCTCGCCGCCTTCGCGGCCGCCGGCGACCTCGACGCGCTCCACGAGGCGAAGATCGCGCACACCGGCCCCGCGTCGCCGCTCGCGCTCGCCAACCGGGAGATCGGCGCCCTGCCGCCGCACGCCAAGGCCGACGCCGGCAAGCGCGTCGGCCAGGCCCGCGGTGCCGTGAACAAGGCCCTGGCCGCCCGCCAGGCCGAGCTGGAGGCGGATCGCGACGCCCGCGTGCTGGTCGAGGAGGCCGTGGACGTCACCCTGCCCTACGACCGCACTCCGGCCGGCGCGCGCCACCCGCTGACCACGCTCTCGGAGCGCATCGAGGACGTCTTCGTGGCCATGGGCTACGAGGTCGCCGAGGGCCCCGAGGTCGAGTCCGAATGGCTCAACTTCGACGCGCTGAACATCGCCGCCGACCATCCGGCCCGCGGTGAACACGACACCTTCTTCGTCGAGGGCCCGCGCGGCGCCGAGAGCTCAGGCGTCGTCCTGCGCACGCACACCTCGCCCGTGCAGGTCCGCTCACTGCTGGACCGCGAGCCGCCGGTGTACGTGATCTGCCCCGGCCGTGTGTACCGCACCGACGACCTGGACGCCACCCACACCCCCGTCTTCCACCAGGTCGAACTGCTCGCTGTGGACGAGGGCCTGACCATGGCCGACCTCAAGGGCACGCTCGACCACATGGTGCGGGCGCTCTTCGGTGGTGAGGGCATGAAGACCCGGCTGCGGCCGAACTTCTTCCCCTTCACCGAGCCGTCCGCCGAGATGGACATGGTCTGTTACGTGTGCCGCGGCGAGTCCGTCGGCAACCCTGACCGGCCCTGCCGCACCTGCTCCAGCGAGGGCTGGATCGAGCTCGGCGGCTGCGGGATGGTCAACCCGAAGGTGCTCGTCGCCTGCGGTGTCGACCCGGAGAAGTACAGCGGATTCGCCTTCGGGTTCGGCATCGAGCGGATGCTGATGTTCCGCCACAACGTCGAGGACATGCGAGACATGGTCGAGGGTGACGTCCGGTTCACCCGGCCGTTCGGGATGGAGATCTGATGCGGGTCCCGCTTTCATGGCTGCGGGAGTACGTCGACCTGCCGGCGACGGAGACCGGCCGTGACGTACAGACCAAGCTCATCACGGCCGGCCTGGAGGTCGAGA
Source organism: Streptomyces sp. NPDC001970 (assembly GCF_053594115.1). NCBI lineage: Bacteria > Bacillati > Actinomycetota > Actinomycetes > Kitasatosporales > Streptomycetaceae > Streptomyces > Streptomyces sp. NPDC001970. Next base: position 46,175 of record NZ_JBSFDW010000010.1, read on the forward strand.
CCGTCGAGCGGGTCGGTGCCGGGCTCAAGGGCCCCCTTGTCGTGGGCCAGGTGCTCACCATCGAGGAGCTGACCGAGTTCAAGAAGCCGATCCGCTTCTGCACCGTCGACGTCGGCCAGGCCAACGGCACCGGCGAGCCCCAGGAGATCATCTGCGGCGCCCGGAACTTCGCCGTCGGCGACAAGGTCGTCGTGGCCCTGCCCGGTGCGGTTCTGCCCGGTGACTTCCAGATCGCCGAGCGCAAGACGTACGACCGGATGTCCCGCGGCATGATCTGCTCCGGCGACGAGCTCGGCATGGGCGACGACGGCTCGCACGGCATCATCGTGCTGCCGCCCGAGTACGAGGTCGGCATCGACGCCGCCGAGCTGCTGGAGCTGTTCGACGAGGTCCTCGACATCGCCGTCACGCCCGACCGCGGCTACTGCCTGTCGATGCGCGGCGTCGCCCGCGAGACCGCCATCGCGTACGGGCTGCCGCTGCGCGACCCGGCGCTGCTCGACGTCCCGGGCCCGAACTCCTTCGGCCACCCGGTGAAGATCGCCGACCCCATCGGCTGCGACCGCTTCGTCGCCCGTACGGTCGTCGGTCTCGACCCCGAGGCGCACTCGCCGATCTGGATGCAGCGCCGGCTGCAGAAGGCCGGCATGCGCCCGGTCTCGCTCGCGGTCGACATCACCAACTATGTGATGCTCGAGCTCGGCCAGCCGCTGCACGCCTACGACCGGTCCCTCGTCGACGGGCCGATCGGGGTGCGCCGCGCCGAGCCCGGCGAGAAGTTCACGACCCTCGACGGCACCAAGCGCGTCCTGGACGCCGAGGACCTGGTCATCACCGACAACCGCGGGCCGATCGGCCTCGCGGGGGTCATGGGCGGAGCGAACACCGAGATCGCCGACTCCGTCCGCGACCCCGAGACCGGTGAGGTCAAGGGCACCACCGAGGTCGTCATCGAGGCCGCGCACTTCGACGCGATCTCGATCGCCCGCGCCGCGCGCCGGCACAAGCTCTCCTCCGAGGCGTCCAGGCGCTTCGAGCGCGGCGTCGACCCGCAGGCCGCGGCCGCCGCCGCGCAGCGCACGGTCGACCTGCTGGTGCTGCTCGCCGGCGGCACCGCCGAGGCCGGCGTCACCGAGATCGTGGCGCCCTCTGCGCCGCGCACGGTCACGATGCGCGCCGACCACCCCGACCGCGTCGCCGGTGTCCACTACGGCCGCGAGACCGTCGTACGCCGACTCCAGGAGGTCGGCTGCGACGTCTACGGCCAGGACGAGCTCGTGGTCACCGTTCCGTCGTGGCGCCCCGACCTGCACGCGCCGAACGACCTGGCCGAGGAGGTCATCCGGCTGGAGGGCTACGAGAACCTGCCCTCCACGCTGCCCACGCCGCCATCTGGCCGCGGGCTCACCGGCCGGCAGCGGCTGCACCGGCGCATCGGCCGCGCGCTGGCGGGCGCCGGATACGTCGAGGCACTGAACTACCCGTTCGTCAGCGAGCAGATCTTCGACCAGCTCGGCCTGGACGCGGAGGACACCTGCCGCCGCGTGGTCAAGCTCGTCAACCCGATCTCCGACGAGGAGCCGGCGCTGCGTACGGCGCTACTGCCGGGGCTGCTCGCCGCGCTGCGCCGCAACCACGGGCGGGGCGGCCACGACCTGGCCCTCTTCGAGACCGGGCTGGTCTTCCGGCCGGGCGCCGAGGCCGGAGTCGCGGCAACGCAGCTGCCCGTCGACCGGCGCCCCACCGACGAGGAGATCGCCGCGCTGAACGCCGCGCTGCCCGCGCAGCCGCGGCATGTCGCGGTCGTCCTGGCGGGCGCGCGCGAGCAGGCCGGCTGGTGGGGCGAGGGCCGCCCGGCCGACTGGGCGGACGCGGTCGAGGCGGCGCGTACCGTCGCCCATGAGGCGGGCACGGAGCTGATCGTCCGCCAGGACCAGTACGGACCGTGGCACCCGGGCCGCTGCGCCGGCCTCTTCGTGGTGATCGACGGCGAGGAGCAGCCGGTCGGCTTCGCCGGTGAGCTGCACCCGCGCGTCGTCAACGCACTGGGTCTGCCGCCGCGCACCTGCGCGATGGAGCTCGACCTGGACCGCGTCGAGCAGGCGTCCGCCGGTGTCGTCCAGGCGCCGCGGATCTCCACGTTCCCGGTGGCCACGCAGGACGTCGCGCTGGTCGTCTCCACCGAGGTCCCGGCCGAGGAGGTCGAGCGGGTCCTGCGCGAGGGCGCGGGCGAGCTGCTGGAGTCCATCCGGCTGTTCGACGTCTTCACCGGCGAGCAGATCGGCGAGGGCAAGAAGTCCCTGGCCTACGCGCTGCGCTTCCGTGCCGCGGATCGCACGCTGACGGTCGAGGAGGCCTCCGCGGCCCGCGACGCCGCCATCGCGCTCGCCACGGAGCGCGTCGGCGCGGTGCTGCGCGGCGCCTGACGCCCTGCGGCCTCGCGGCCCTGAGGCCCTGCCCGAGGGGGCGTACCCGGAACTGTTCCGGGTACGCCCCCTCGGCGTCGGGCCCGGGCGCGGATGCCTCCGGCGGTTCAGGGTGCGCAGGGTTGTCCGCTACCGCGGGCGTGGCTGGTGTGTTCGTTCTCAAGTGCTGGTCGGGCGGGGGGTTGCGGTACCCGTATCGCCGGGCGGCCCCGCCCCACGGGCCGGCGTGACCTCGACCGCACGGTGCCGGGCAGTCCCCGACAACCAGCCCGTCCGGCGTTCGAGGCTGGACACCCGGTTCGCCGCCGCAGTACCGGCACACTGCCGGACCTCGCTCACGGGGGCCGGAGCGGCCACCAAGGTGCCGCGCGGGAAGGAGTTCGCGGCCGGCGCCGCCCGCCCTGCCGCGGAGTGTCGGGCAGATCAGCAGGGCGGACGGCGCGGATGCGGGCCGCCGCGCTGTACGAGGGGGAGCCGGCGGCCCGGCCGCCTCCATGAGAGACAGCTCAGTCAACCGGCACACAGGGCACGGCGGCAGAGCGCGCACGGCACGGATATATGCATTCCTTTCACACCCCGTGCGAACCGCGCTCCACTACGCTGGGCCGCACCGAGCCAACGGAGGGGCCCATGCAGCCCAACACCCTGCTCGACGCGCTGCTCGACGAGGCGGGCATCTCCCATGCGGGCCTGGCCGCCCACGTCAACCAGGCGGGCCGGGCGCGAGGCCTCGCGCTACGGTACGAACACACGGCCGTGGCCCGCTGGTTGAAGGGCCAGCGGCCCCGCGGCCAGGTGCCGGATCTGATCTGCGAGGTGCTCGCCTCCCGGCTGCACCGCGTGGTCACGCTCGACGACATCGGTCTGGGCGTCCCCGGGGAAGCCGCTGCCGCCCCGCACGGCTCACCGCTCTCCGGTTTCGTCGAGCGCGCCACCGCCCTGTGGCGCTCCGACGAGCAGCAACGCCCGCACATCATCGGCGCGGCGGCGGTCACGGGCACGCCCGCGGTGATGCCCGTCTGGGAGTGGGAGAACCCCCCGGAGGACGCGGACGTCTCCCGCAGCGGCCAGGCCCGGGTCAGCATGGCCGACATCAAGATGCTGCGTGCCGCCCGCGCGCACTACGAGCTGATGTACCGGAAGGCCGGCGGGATCGCCACCCGTTCCCGGGTCGTCGGCTTCCTCAACGCCGAGACCGCCCCGCTGCTCCGCGGAGCCTACAGCGACGCACTCGGCCGCCAACTGCACCGCGCCACCGGCGGACTTGTGGCCGTCGCGGGCATCTGCGCCTACGACTCCGACGCGCACGGCCTCGCCCAGCGCTACTTCCACCAGGCACTGCGCCTGGCGAAGGCGAGCGGCGACCGGGGCCTCGGCGCCTATGTCATCGCGCTCCTGGTCAACCAGTCGCTGTTCATGGGGGAGTACCGGCAGGCGGTCGCCTTCGCGGAGGCAGCGCTGCGGGCCGCCGGGCGGCAGATCACGCCCGCGCTGGCCGCCGATCTGTACGCGATGCAGGCGAAGGCCTACGCGCAACTCGGCGACGGCGGCAGCGCGCTCGGCCGCATCCGGCGCGCCGAGGCCGAGGCGGAGCGGATCCGTCCGGGACATGAGCCGGACGAGACGGGCTATGTGCAGCCGGGGCTCGTGAACGTCCAGGTCGCGGAGGCGCTGCTGAGCCTCGGCGACCTGACCGGAGCCCGCGAGCACGCCGCCGCGGCGGCCGCGAGTCCGGCGCACGACCGGGGCCGGGTCCACCGGCTCGCCATGCTCAGCCAGATCGAGCTCCGTCAGGGCGAGGCGGACCGGGCCGCGCGGACCGCGACGGAAATGACCGAGCGGGCGCGGGGGATGGAGTCCCAGCGGCTGAGGGACCGGCTGCGCGAGGTCCGCCGGCACCTGGTGGAGAACGGGTCCCCGACCGCCGCCGAGGCGGCCGAACTCATCGACGGGGCCCTGCGGGTGCCCCTGTGAGGGCGCCGGTTGCTTGGTGAGCGTTCCCCCGCGCGCCCACTCCTGCTGCGATATTGCCATCTACTTGTCGGAAGGTGGCAGAGAAGTGCAGTGGACGAATTTAAGCGAACACACTGTGTACGAGAACCGCTGGTTCAGGGTGAACCTCGCGGACGTGGAACTTCCCGACGGGCGGCACCTGGACCACTTCCTCATCCGTCTGCGCCCGGTCGCGGTCGCGACCGCCGTCAACGAGGCCAACGAGGTCCTCATGCTCTGGCGGCACCGCTTCATCACCGACAGCTGGGGCTGGGAACTCGCCGCGGGTGTCGTCGAGGACGGCGAGGACGTCGAAGCCGCGGCGGCGCGGGAGATGGAGGAGGAGACCGGCTGGCGGCCCGGACCTCTCCAGCATCTGCTGACCGTCGAGCCCTCCAACGGCCTCACCGACTCGCGGCACCACCTCTACTGGTCGGAGGCGGCGACGTACATCGGCCATCCCGAGGACGACTTCGAGTCCTCGCGCCGCGAGTGGATACCGCTGAAGCTGGTCCCCGACATGATCGCCCGCGGCGAGGTCCCGGCCGCCAACATGGCGGCCGGGCTGCTGATGCTGCACCATCTGCGGCTGGGCTGACCCGGCAGCCGGCGTGCCCCTCACCCTCCGAGCGCCTGCCAGACCGCCACCGCCAGGGCCCCCACCGCGGTGAGCGCGGCGACGGCGGGCAGTGGCCACTTGGCGTGCTCGATCGCCACGACGCGCGTGGCCAGATCGGTGAGATCCCGGTCGATCCGGTCATGGCGCTGTGCGAGCAGGGCCAGTTGTCCGTCGATACGGGCGAGACCCACGTCGAGCGAGCGCCGCAGCTCCGCGAACTCCTCGACGGCCGTTAAGTGATCGGGGTCGGTGGTCACCTCTGTGCTCCTCCTCGGGAAAGTCGTCCCACGGGTCCTCGATGTCGCGGGCCCGAGTCAACCCTCCCTGCTGGGAGCAGGGGAGCGTGTGCGCACGGCATATGCGGACACGCTCCTCACACCCCGTGTGAAACACCAGTGCGAATCACACGCATCAGGAGTACGAGTAGAAGCCCGAGCCCGTCTTACGGCCCAGCCGTCCCGCGTCCACCATGCGCTGCAGCAGCGGCGGGGCCGCGTACAGCGGCTCCTTGAACTCGGTGTACATCGAGTCGGCGACCGAGGCCACGGTGTCGAGGCCGATCAGGTCGGACAGCTTGAGCGGGCCCATGGGGTGGGCGCAGCCGAGCTCCATGCCGTTGTCGATGTCCTCGCGGCTCGCGATGCCCGACTCGAACATCCGGATCGCGGAGAGCAGATACGGGATGAGGAGCGCGTTCACGACGAAGCCCGAGCGGTCCTGCGCACGGATCGCGTGCTTTTCCAGCACCTGCTGGACCACGGCCTCGGAGCGCTTGATGGTCTCCTCGGACGTGGTCAGGGCGGGAATGAGCTCGACGAGCTTCTGCACCGGCGCCGGATTGAAGAAGTGGATGCCGATGACCTGGTCGGGACGGGACGTCGCGACGGCCAGCTTCACCAGCGGAATGGAGGAGGTGTTCGACGCGAGGATGGCGTCCGGCCGGGTCACGACCTGGTCGAGCACCTGGAAGATCTCGGTCTTGACCTGCTCGTTCTCGACGACTGCCTCGATGACGAGATCCCGGTCCGCGAACTCCCCGAGATCGGTCGTGAAGCTGAGCCGGGCCAGCGTCGCCTGGTGCTCCTCCTCGGTGATCTTGCCGCGTTCGGCGGCCTTCGAGAGGGAGCTGTACAGACGCGTACGGCCGAGCTCGAGGGCCTCGCCGGTGGTCTCGGCGACCTTGACCTCGAGCCCGCTGCGGGCGCACACCTCGGCGATACCGGCGCCCATCTGGCCACAGCCCACCACTCCGACGCGGGATACGTCGGCCACAGTCTCGGTCACATCGTGCCTTTCGCTGATATTGCGTGGTCTTCAGTGCGGCAGGTCCCCCGTTTGGTTCCGGCGCCCGCCTCGACCCCACGACGTTACTCCGAGGGTGCGTGTGCTCCGAGGGCCGGGGCGGCATGCTTCGCCCTATGACACAGATCACCAGAAGAGGATTCGTCTCGGCGGTCGGCTCCCTCGCCGCGCTGGCGATGGCCGCAGACACCTCGACGGGCGCGGCCGCCGCCCCGGCCGGCCGTAGGAGCGGGCCGGAGTTCCGCGGTATGTGGCTGGCCTGCGTCGCCAACCGCGACTGGCCGTCCAAGGCCGGTCTGAGCGCGGGTGCGCAGCGCGCGGAGCTGCTGGACCACCTCGACACGGCGGTGGCCCGCCGGCTCAACACGGTCGTCCTCCAGGTCCGGCCGACCGCCGACGCGCTGTGGCCGTCGCCGTACGAGCCGTGGGCCGCGTGCCTCACCGGCGTCCAGGGGCGGGACCCGGGCTGGGACCCGCTCGGCACCGCCGTGGCGGAGGCCCATGCGCGCGGGCTGGAGCTGCACGCCTGGTTCAATCCGTACCGGGTCGCCACGCACACGGACCCGACGCGGCTCTCCCGGAACCATCCGGCGCGGCTGAACCCCCACTGGGCGGTGCCGTACGGCGGAAAGCTCTACTACAACCCGGGGCTCCCCGAGGTCAGGGCCTTCGTCCAGGACGCGATGCTCGACGCCGTGGCGCGGTACGACATCGATGCCGTGCACTGGGACGACTACTTCTACCCCTATCCGGTCGGCGGGCAGGAGTTCGACGACGACGCGGCGTACGAGAGGTACGGCGCGGACTTCCGGAGCAGGGCGGCCTGGCGGCGCAACAACATCGACCTGCTGGTGCGCGAGACGGCCGCGCGAATCAGATCGACGCGAGCGGGGGTCCGCTTCGGGATCAGTCCGTTCGGGGTCTGGCGCAACGCGGAGACCGACCCGCTGGGCTCGGACACGGCGGCAGGTGTGGAGACGTACGACGATCTGTACGCCGACACCCGCACATGGGTGCGCGAGGGCTGGATCGACTACGTCGTCCCGCAGCTGTACTGGCACATCGGCATGGCCGCCGCGGACTACGCCACCCTGCTGCCCTGGTGGGCCGAGGTGGCCCGGGGGAGTGGCGTCGACCTCTACATCGGAGAGGCGCTGTACAAGGCGGGAGACCCGGCTCAGGCCGACTCCTGGCAGGACCCGGCCGAGCTGTCACGCCACCTCACGCTCGCCGCCGACTACGCGGACGTGCGCGGCCACTGCTTCTTCTCGGCGAAGGAAGTCACGAAGGACCGGATCGGGGCGATGGCCCGCGTGGTGGCCGATCACTATCCGACCCGGGTCCTGGCGCCGCGGCACTGAAGAGGGGCGGTCGGGGGTGGTCAGGGTCCGGTTTCGAGATGGTGGCGTACGACGGTGTCGGGACCGGGTGACATCAGGCACTCGTGACCGTCGTCCTCGAAACGGACGCGGTACGGCGGGTTGCCCCTGTCGCCCAGCACCTCTACGACTTCGGCCGTCCGGTCGTGCTGACCGACGACCCGGCCGTGTACGACCAGCTTGTCTCCCACACTCGCTTCCATCGGGCGTGACCTCCTTGCAGGGGGTGGTCGGTATTCCTGAGTCTACGTCCGGGTGTGTGACCCTTGTCACCCTCAGAAGGTCCCCGTGCGGTCTCAGGCGTTCGCTCGCTGGGTGACGGCGATGCAGACGAGGACGGCGCAGGCCGCGACCGGGGCGGCGGGGGAGAAGTGCTCGGAGAGCAGCAGCACGGACCAGACGAGGGTCAGCAGCGGCTGGGCGAGCTGGAGCTGGCTGGCCTTGGCGATACCGATCGAGGCCATGCCGCGGTACCAGACGTACAGCCCGAAGAACGTCGATCCGGCGGCCACCCACAGCAGCCCGGCGATGCCGTGGGCGGTCGGTCGGACCGGTTCGGCCATCAGGGCGAGGACCGCGCCCGGCACGGCGAGCGGCAGGCACAGGATCAGCGCCCAGCCGATCACCTGCCAGCCGGGCATCAGCCGTGCCAGCCGGCCGCCCTCCGTGTAGCCCGCGGCACACACCAGCAGGGCGCCGAACAGGTAGACGTCGCCGGTCGAGAGCGCTCCGCCGCTCTGCTGAAGCGTGAACGCGATCACGACGGCAGCGCCGGCGAGCGCCGCGGCCCAGAAGGTGCGGGAGGGCCGCCGCCTGGTGCGTACGGCCGCGAAGACCGCGGTCGTGAGCGGGAGCAGCCCGACGACCACGGCGGCGTGGGAGGTCGTCGAGGTCTGCAGGGCGAGGGTCGTGAGCAGCGGGAAGCCCACGACGACGCCGCCCGCGACGACCGCGAGGGGACCCCAGAGCCGCCGGCCGGGGACCGGCACGCGGAACGCGAGGAGGAAGCCGCCCGCGATCAGGGCGGCGAGGACGCTCCGTACGGCGACGAGGGACCAGGGCCCGAAGGACTCCAGACCCCAGACGGTGGAAGGGAAGGTGAGCGAGAAGGCGACGACACCGAGCGAGGCGAGCAGGGTGCCGCTGCGTCCACCGGTGTCGGTCGTGACGAGCGGAGCCGAACCGCTGACCGCTATCGACCTGGTGGCAGTAGCGCTATCCTGTGTTGTCATGCAAGAGCGTAGCAGTGTGGCCGAGCTGGCAAAATCCTTGAAGCGGGAGCTGAACCGCTACTCAGTTGGTGAGAAGCTGCCGTCGAGCCGGGTCCTCGTCGAGCGCTACCGCGTATCCCCGGTGACCGTCTCCCGCGCTCTCGCGCAGCTCGCGGCCGAGGGGCTCGTCGTCACCCGGCCGGGCGCGGGCGCCTTCCGGGCGGAGCCGCATGCGGACACCTCCCTGCCCGGGGACACCTCCTGGCAGGAGGTCGCGCTCAGCGCGGACGCCGCGACCGAGCTGGTGCCCCGAGCCGTGGACGCGTCGGGCGTGCTGGTGACGCTCGCGGCGCCGCCGCCCGGTGTGATCGAGTTCAACGGCGGCTATCTGCACCCCTCCCTCCAGCCGGAGCAGGCGATGGCCGCCGCGCTCGCCAGGGCCGGACGGCGCCCCGGAGCCTGGGGCAGGCCACCCACCGACGGGCTGCCGGAGCTGCGCGAATGGTTCGCCCGCGGCATCGGCTCCGGTGTCACCGCCGCCGAGGTGCTCGTCACCGCGGGCGGCCAGTCCGCCCTCACCACCGCGCTGCGCGCCCTCGCCCCGCCCGGCGCCCCCGTGCTCGTCGAATCGCCCACCTATCCCGGAATGCTGGCCATCGCCCGCGCCGCCGGACTCCGTCCCGTACCCGTGCCGGTCGACCCCCAGGGCGTACGCCCCGAGCTCCTCGCCGCCGCCTTCCGCGCCACCGGAGCGCGGGTCCTCGTCTCCCAGCCGCTCTTCCAGAACCCTACGGGCGCCGTGCTCGCCCCCGAGCGCCGTGCCGAGGTGCTGCGGATCGCCCGTGCCGCCGGCGCGTTCGTCATCGAGGACGACTTCGCCCGCCGCCTCGTCCACGACGATGCGGGCCCCCTCCCCGCCCCGCTCGCCGCGGACGATCCCGACGGCGTCGTCGTCCACGTCTGCTCGCTCACCAAGGCCACGTCCCCGAGCCTGCGCGTGGGCGCCCTCGCCGCCCGCGGCCCCGTGCTCGAACGCCTGCGCGCGATCCACGTCGTCGACACCTTCTTCGTCCCCCGTCCCTTCCAGGAAGCGGCCCTCGAACTCGTCGGCTCCCCGGCCTGGAGCCGCCACCTCCGTGCCGTCGCGGCCGAGTTGAGGACCCGCCGCGACACGATGGCCGCCGCGCTGCGCCTGCACCTCCCCGAACTCGCCCTCCCGCACATCCCCTCCGGCGGATACCACCTCTGGCTCCGCCTCCCCGACGGCACCGACGAGTCCGCCCTCGTCTCCACGGCCCTCCGCGCAGGCGTCGCCGTCGCACCCGGCCGCCCCTACTTCAGCGCCGAACCCCCGGCAGGCCACCTCCGGTTGAGCTTCGCGGGCGTGGTGGGCCCGCCGGAGATCGCGGAGGGGGTACGGCGGCTGCGCACCGCCTGCGACGAGATCCTCGGATGACGACCCGTCACGGGCGCGGTATCGGCACCCTCCCGCAGAGGAACTCCGTACCGTCGAGCAGCTCCGGGGTGATCCGGACCCCGGTCAGCCGCTCGGCGAACGCGAACGTGGCTGCGGTCGTCAGCGCGAAATCGTCGTCGTCGACCTGGTTCTGTGGATCCCGCACATCGAGGCCGGCCGCGCTCATCTCCTCGACCGAACCGTCGGGGTCCGCGCCGTAGCGTGCGTACGCGAACAAGGGCTCGAAGTTCAGCCGCAGCTCGCCGTCCACGAACCAGTTCACATAGTCGGCCGCATTGATGTTGCGGAAGTGCGACACCAGCTCCGAGCCCCGCGACAGAGGGCTCAACACCTCGTCCAGCGTTCCGACGTAGCCATTCGGCTCGATCATCAAGGCCCATCCCTGCGACGTCGTGACGCCCACGAACTGGCTGTCGCCGCCGTCCCAGGCCTCGTGCGCCGCCTCGACCAGGCCCCTGGTCCCGGTCATCCGCACACCGCGGTCGGCGGCCCCCAGCCGTGTCAGAAGCTCCTCCGGTGCGAGCCCCCGTACCAGGGTCAGGCAGTACGCCTCCGTCAGCTCGGGACAGTGCCCGTCGAGCCAGCCGTAGTCGGCTGCAGTCGCGTTCATGGGAAGATCGTGGCAGCTGCCACTGACAATCGGCTCCCGGCCTGCGAAGGTGCGGTGATGAGCGACGACACGACGGTCACCTTCGGCGCGTACGAGATCTCCACCGACCCGGCACGCCTCGACCCCGCCCGTATTCACCACTGGCTCTCCACCGACGCCTACTGGGCCATCGGCCGCAGCCGCGAGAAGCAGGACCGGGCCATCGCCGGGTCGCTGAACTTCGGGGCGTACGACTCCGCGACCGGCGAGCCCGTCGGGTACGCCCGGGTCGTCACCGATCACGCCACCTTCGCCTGGCTCTGCGACGTGTACGTCGACCGGCCCGCGCGCGGCAGAGGGCTCGGCACCGCGCTCGTCGAGGCGGTCCGGGACCACCTCGCGCCGCTCGGGCTGCGGCGGATCCTGCTCGCCACCGCGGACGCGCACGGCGTTTACGAGAAGGTCGGATTCGCACAGCTCAGTGACCCGCGGGAGTGGATGAGCCTCGGTCTCCGGTGAACTTCGTTAACGGTCGGTAACCCCCCTTGACCGGGGCCCCGTCCGGCACCACGATCCCGCCATGAGTGTTCGGATCACCCTTGTGGCCGCCGCGCGCTGCTCCTCCCGGCTGGCCGAGCGCTTCGACGACGACCGGCCGCTGGACCAGGCCGGCTGGCACGAGGTGCAGCTCGCCGCACATGCCCTCGTGCCGCTGGGCGCCGCCGAGCTGCGCTACTGCTCGCCGACCGCCCGCAGCCGGGCGACGGCCGACGCGCTCGGGTACGCCCCGCTCGCCCAGCCCGCGCTGAGCGACTGCGACATGGGGCGGTGGCGCGGCTTCACGCTGGCAGAGGTGGCGGCGCGCGAGTCGGACGCCGTCGACGCCTGGCTCGCCGATCCGCGCTCGGCGCCGCACGGCGGGGAGCCGCTGCTGGGGTTCATCTCCCGGATAGGGGGCTGGCTGGACACCCGCCCCGCCGACGACGTCGGTTCCATCCTGGCCGTGGCCGAACCCGCTGTCGTACGCGCCGCGCTCGTGTACGCGCTGAAGGCCCCGCCGTCGACGTACTGGAACGTCGATGTCCGTCCGCTCTCCACCGTCGTCCTCACCGGCAGTTCGCGCTGCTGGAACCTACGCCTGGAGGCCGGGGCCTGAGCGCGAGCGGGCCGCCCCCTCACCGGCCACCATCACCACGCTCCCGGAGGCGGCCGACTCGCGCATGCGCGTCAGCAGATGGCGTACGGCCCAGCCGACTGCTCCCGTCGCGAGCCCGCCCCCGACCCAGCTCGCGGCCCTGCTCCCGTGGCCGTTTCCGTTCCCTTTCCCCTGCGCGGCCTCCGCGCGCAGCCACCGCAGCCCGTCCGCCGCCGCGTCCTCCGCCACCGGGATCACCAGATCCAGCAGTTCCGGGCGGAACGCCGGTTCCGTGCGCGGCCGGCCGATGCCGGGGATCGGGGACGGCAGCCCGGTCGTGTAGTCGGAGCAGCCACCCGCCCAGGCGGGGAAGTACGCGGAGTGCTCGGCGTCCACGCCCGCGACCCGGGTCCCGGGGCCGCCCCGCTTGCGTGCGTACCGCCCGAGTGTCGCCGTGGTCGTGCCCGTCCCCAGGCCTGCCACCAGCCACGCCGGATTCGCAGCAGCCGCCTCCGCCAGCTGTCCGTACAGCTCCTCGGCGAGATCCGGCAGCGGGCAGCGCGCGAGCGCCCGCTCCGAGTCGGCGAAGTGGTCCAGGAAGTGACCGCCGAGCTTGACCGCGAGCCCCCGCGCCTCGTCCTGGATGTCCGCGGGGACCGATGCGATCCGCCACCGCCCGCCGTACCACTCGACCGCCTCCCGTACCGCCGGGGTCGTCTTGGCCGGTACGAGCGCCACGAACCCCAGCCCGGCGCGGCGCGCGCAGTACGCCCCGGCCACGGCCGCGGGCCCGCCCGTCCCCATCACGAGGGTCGTGCCCTCGCGCACCGCGCCGTCCAGGACCGCCTCGCACAGCAGCGCCCGGACGAGGCGGTGCTTGAGCGTCCCGGACGGGTGCGCAGACTCGTCCTTGACGTACAGCTCGCCGGGCGGCCCGGTCAGCCGGACCAGCGGGGTCGGTTCCGCGTCCGCGCACAGCTCACGTACGGCATCCGCGGCCCAACGACCGCCCTCCGCATGCACCATGCGCCTATGATCCCCGCGGTGACCGGCACACTCCGCACCATCACCTCCGTATGGCAGAGCCTCCGTCCGGCGGCGGTGGCGGCGGCTACGACGGCCCGGGCAGCTCTTCGCCCGTCTCCAGCAGCGTCTTGAGGCTGGACAGGATGTGGGGCCAGCCGCCGCCCACGGCCTCCAGCACCGTGCTCCCGGGAGTGAAGCCGTCGTGCACGACCGTCAGCTTGACCATCTCCCCGGCCGGCTCGATCTCGAACGTCACCTTCGACCGGGGCTCGTCGGCCATCCGGGCGAAGAGCTCCTCGTTCATCCCGAAAGCCCTGGCGAGCTCCGGGGTGAAGGTGTGCCAGCTGTACGACAGCCGCCGGTACGGCTCGGACTCGAGCACGACCTGGGCGGGGTCCGCGATCGTGACGCCCTCCTGCTCCCAGGTCATCCGCGACCCCGTCGTCCAGTCCGACGTGAACGTCACGCCCCAGTAGCGACGGGTGAAGGCCGGGTCGGTCAGTGCATGCCAGAGCCGCTCCGGCGTGGTGTTGATGTACGTGGTGTAGACGAATGCGGGGTTGTCGTTCATGGGTTCTCGCTCCAATGCGGCCTTCAGGTCGGCGAGGGCGCGCACGCGCTCGCGGTCGTACTGGCTGATCCAGCGCTCGGCGATGGCGTTGATCGGCACGGCGTTGAGGTAGTGCAGCTTTTCCCGGCCGCGCCACACGGTGGTCACCAGATCGGCCGCCTCCAGCACCGTGAGGTGCTTGCTGACCGACTGCCTGGTCATGTCGAGCCCGGCACACAGCTCGCGCAGGCTCTGCCCGTTCCGGGCATTCAGGCTGTCCAGCAGCCGGCGGCGGCTGGCGTCGGCCAGTGCCTTGAACACCTCGTCCATGTGATCTCTCGCCACTTCCATCATGCAGCCGTTCAGCTGCATGAAACATAGGCAGCCAAATGGCTGCATGTCAAGCGAGGCGGGCCGGCGCCCGGTGCCCCGTACCCCGGACACGGGCTCTGCGCCGGGGCACACGGGGCCCGCGGGCGCGGGGTGGGGGACAGGCGTGCGATGGCGACGCGGCGGCCGGAGCCGGACGCGTTACGCGTCCTGGTGGTCGTCGGGCTGGTGCCACCTCGGCGCTCGTCTTCGGTGAGCGACTTCTGCGTCAAGAACGCCGAGACCACGGGCACCACGACGATCGCCGCCGGCCTCGGGGTGGTGTGGGCGATGCCGATGCTCTTCCTCGTCGCCGCGTTCGGCGCGTGGCATGCGCTCCGTCGTCGCGGCCCGCGCGGCTTCGCCGGGGAGCGGTTGCTCCGGCTCGGCGTGCCACTCCCGGCGAGGCCCGGGGGCTTGAACGCTCGTGCGGCACAATCGGGACATGACGTCTTCCGGAGAACGCGCCGCCTACTGGCGGGTTCCCGGGCTTGCGCTGGAGGCCATGGACGCCCGCTTCGAGCAGTACGCCTATCCGATGCACGCCCACGACACGTACTCGTTCGGAGTCACCGACGACGGCGCGCAGTCGTGGTGTGCCGGGGAGAGCGGCACGTCAGCGCGGCCGGGCTGGTCATGGCGTTCAATCCGGACGAGCCGCACGACGGACAGTCGGCCGTCCAGCACGGGTACCGCTACCGGATGCTGCACCTCGGCGAGGATCTTGTCCGGGAAGTTCTCGCCGACGCGGCTCCTGGCAGTACGGGGCAGCCGCTCTTCGGCACTCCGGTGGTGGACAACCCGGCGCTGGCCCGCGCCGTGGCCCGCCTCCACAGCGCGGTGGTCCAGAACGCACCCCGATTGGTCGTCGAGGAACGCCTCACCACCGCCGTACTGGCCCTGAGCCGCGACGCCGCCACGCGGTCGGCACCTCTGCTGGACCGGCCGAGCCGGGTGGACCCGGCCGCCATGGCACGGGCCCGGAGCCTGCTGCGGCAGCGATTCGTCGACAACATCACCACCGACGAACTGGCCCGGGTGGCCGGATGCAGCCGCTTCACGCTCCATCGGGGTTTCCGTGCGGCGTACGGTCTCGCGCCCAGTGACCACCAACGCGATCTGCGGTTGCGCCGAGCCCGTGCGCTCCTGGCCGAGGGCACGGCGCCATCGACGGCGGCCGCCGAGGCCGGCTTCGCGGACCAGGCCCATCTCACTCGGTGGTTCACCCGCACCTACGGTGTCACCCCGGCTGCCTATCGAACGGCGCCCCAACAGGCGCCCTAACCCCGAGTGGCACTTAGCTCGACCAAGTGTCATCTATCCCGAAAAGTCGCAGCAACACAGCGTTACGGGATCAAGATCCGCCAACTAGCGTGCTCGTCCGCCGACTAAAATTCTTGGTCGCACTTCCTGTTCGGCGTGCGTGGGCAGCTCGTTGCATAAATCTGCAACGCTGCGTATAGTCATGCCATCAATGAGGAGGGTCCGATGGTGGTACGTGCAGCAGTGGCGGGGGCGAGTGGATACGCGGGCGGGGAGCTGCTCCGACTGCTCCTCGCCCACCCCGGGGTCGAGATCGGCGCCCTGACCGGCCACTCCAACGCCGGGCAGCGGCTCGGCTCCCTCCAGCCGCATCTCCTTCCGCTCGCCGACCGCGTCCTCGAGCCCACCACCGCCGAGGTCCTCGCCGGTCACGACGTCGTCTTCCTCGCACTGCCGCACGGCCAGTCCGCCGCAGTCGCCGAGCAGCTCGGCGCGGACGTCCTCGTCGTCGACATGGGCGCCGACTTCCGGCTGAGTAACTCCGCCGACTGGGAGAAGTTCTACGGCTCCGCGCACGCCGGGACCTGGCCCTACGGCCTGCCCGAACTGCCGGGTGCCCGCGTCGCGCTGGAGGGGTCCAAGCGCATCGCGGTACCCGGCTGCTATCCGACCGCGGTCTCGCTCGCGCTCTTCCCGGCGTACGCGGGCGGGCTCGCCGAGCCCGAGGCCGTGATCACCGCCGCCACCGGCACCTCCGGCGCGGGCAAGGCCCTCAAGCCGCACCTGCTCGGCTCCGAGGTCATGGGCTCCATGAGCCCGTACGGCGTCGGCGGCGGCCACCGGCACACGCCCGAGATGATCCAGAACCTCAGTGCGGTGGCGGGGGAGCCGGTCACCGTGTCGTTCACGCCCACCCTCGCGCCCATGTCCCGCGGGATCCTCGCCACCTGCAGCGCCAAGGCCAAGCCGGGCACGACCGCCGACGCCGTACGCAGCGCCTACGAGAAGGCGTATGCGGACGAGCCGTTCGTCCACCTCCTCCCCGAGGGGCAGTGGCCCGCCACGGCGTCCGTCTACGGTTCCAACGCCGTTCAGGTGCAGGTCGCCCACGACGAGGCCGCCGGCCGCATCATCGCGATCAGCGCCATCGACAACCTCACCAAGGGAACGGCGGGCGGCGCGGTCCAGAGCATGAACATCGCCCTGGGTCTCGATCAGACCACAGGACTTTCCACGATCGGAGTCGCGCCATGACGGTGACGGCAGCACAGGGATTCACGGCCGCGGGCATCGCCGCCGGAATCAAGGAGAGCGGCAACCCGGACATGGCGCTCGTCGTCAACAACGGGCCGCGCCACTCCGCCGCGGGTGTCTTCACCTCCAACCGCGTCAAGGCCGCCCCCGTCCTCTGGTCCGAGCAGGTGCTCAAGGGCGGTGCCGTCTCCGCCGTCGTCCTCAACTCGGGCGGCGCCAACGCCTGCACAGGACCCAAGGGCTTCCAGGACACGCACGCCACCGCAGAGAAGGCCGCCGAGGTGCTCGAGGGCCACAGCGCCGGCGAGATCGCCGTCGCGTCCACCGGACTCATCGGCGTGCTCCTGCCCATGGACAAGCTGCTGCCCGGCATCGAGAAGGCGGCCGCAGAACTCAGCGTCCACGGCGGCGAGAAGGCCGCCATAGCCATCAAGACCACCGACACCGTCCACAAGACGGCCGTCCACCAGGGCGACGGCTGGACCGTCGGCGGCATGGCCAAGGGCGCGGGCATGCTCGCCCCCGGCCTCGCCACCATGCTCGTCGTCCTCACCACCGACGCCGACCTGGACAGCGCCACCCTCGACAAGGCGCTGCGCGACGCCACCCGCGTCACCTTCGACCGGGTCGACTCCGACGGCTGCATGTCCACCAACGACACCGTGCTGCTGCTCGCCTCCGGTGCGTCGGGCATCACCCCGGAGTACGGCGCGTTCGCCGACGCCGTACGGGCCGTCTGCGACGACCTCGCCCGCCGGCTCATCGGCGACGCCGAAGGCGCGAGCAAGGACATCCGCATCGAGGTGGTCGGTGCCGCGAGCGAGGACGACGCCGTCGAGGTGGGCCGCTCGATCGCCCGTAACAACCTCCTCAAGTGCGCCATCCACGGCGAGGACCCCAACTGGGGCCGGGTGCTGTCGGCGATCGGCACGACGAAGGCCGCCTTCGAACCCGACCGTCTCAACGTCGCCATCAACGACGTCTGGGTCTGCAGGAACGGCTCCGTCGGTGAGGACCGCGACCTCGTCGACATGCGCTACCGCGAGGTGAGGATCACCGCCGACCTGGCCGCGGGCAGCGAATCGGCCGTCATCTGGGCCAATGACCTCACCGCCGACTACGTCCACGAGAACAGCGCCTACTCCTCCTGAGGACCAGGGACAAGGGACAGATGAGCACGCGTAAGCACACCGCACTCCCCAAGGCGCAGACCTTGATCGAGGCACTGCCGTGGCTCACCCGCCATCACGGCAAGACGGTAGTCATCAAGTTCGGCGGAAACGCCATGGTCGACGAGGACCTGAAGGCAGCCTTCGCCCAGGACGTCGTCTTCCTGCGCCACGCCGGCATCAAGCCCGTCGTCGTGCACGGCGGCGGCCCCCAGATCAGCGCGCAGCTCGACAAGCACGGGCTGGTCAGCGAGTTCAAGGCAGGGCTCCGCGTGACGACGCCCGAGGCGATGGACGTCGTACGGATGGTGCTGGCCGGCCAGGTCCAGCGCGAGCTGGTCGGGCTGCTCAACCAGCACGGTCCGTTCGCCATCGGCCTCACGGGCGAGGACGCGCACACCATCACCGCCACCAAGCACCGCCCGACCATCGACGGCGAACTCGTCGACATCGGCCGGGTCGGCGAGATCACCGCGATCGACACCGGCGCGATCAAGACGCTCCTGAGCGACGGCCGGATTCCGGTGATCTCCTCCATCGCGCGCAGCGCGGACGACGGCCATGTGTACAACGTCAACGCCGACACCGCAGCGGCGGCCCTCGCCGCCGCCCTCGGCGCGGAGACCCTGATGGTCCTCACCGATGTCGAAGGCCTCTACGAGGACTGGCCCGACAGCGACGAGGTGATCAGCCGCCTCACCGCCACCGAGCTGGAGAAGCTGCTGCCCGAGCTGTCCAGCGGAATGGTCCCCAAGATGCAGGGCTGCCTGTACGCCGTACGCAACGGCGTCAACACCGCGCGCGTCATCGACGGCCGGGTGCAGCACTCCATCCTGCTGGAGATCTTCACCGACGAGGGCATCGGCACGATGGTCGTACCCGACGGAACCGAAGGGGGAACCCCGTGAGCGACCCGGCCAATCAGCAGCTGTCCCAGCGCTGGCAGGGCTCGATGATGGACAACTACGGCACGCCGCAGCTGTCCCTGGTCCGCGGCGAGGGGGCGAAGGTCTGGGACGCCGACGGCACCGAGTACCTCGACTTCGTCGGCGGCATCGCCGTGAACGCGCTCGGCCACGCCCACCCCGCCATCGTCGAGGCCGTCTCCCGGCAGATCGCCTCGCTCGGTCATGTCTCGAATCTGTACGTCGCAGAGCCGCCCGTCGCCCTCGCCGAGCGGCTGCTCCAGCTCTTCGGCCGGCCCGGACGCGTCCTGTTCTGCAACTCGGGTGCCGAGGCCAACGAAGCCGCTTTCAAGCTGGGCCGGCTGACCGGACGTACGCACATGGTCGCCACCGCCGGCGGCTTCCACGGGCGGACGATGGGTGCCCTCGCGCTCACCGGGCAGCCCGCGAAGCAGCAGCCGTTCCTCCCACTGCCCGGTGACGTCACACACGTTCCGTACGGCGACGCCGACGCGCTGCGGGCCGCCGTCACGACCGACACCGCCCTCGTGATCATCGAGCCGGTCCAGGGCGAGAACGGCGTGGTCGTCCCGCCCGCCGGCTATCTCAAGGCCGCCCGCGAGATCACCGGCGCCACCGGCACCCTGCTCGTCCTCGACGAGGTCCAGACCGGCATCGGCCGCACCGGGCACTGGTTCGAGCACCAGGCGCACGGCGTCGAGCCGGACATCGTCACCCTTGCCAAGGGCCTGGGCGGCGGCCTGCCGCTCGGCGCGGTCGTCGCCTTCGGCGAGGCGGCCGACCTCTTCCGGCCGGGGCAGCACGGCACGACCTTCGGCGGCAACCCGGTCGCCTGTGCGGCCGGTCTCGCCGTACTCAGGACCCTCGACGGCATGCTCGACGAGGTGAAGCGGATCGGCGAGCGGATCAGGGACGGGATCGAGAATCCCGTCGGGAGTCGCCGGCACCCTCTGGTCTCGCATGTCCGCGGCGCGGGCCTGCTGCTGGGTATCGTGCTCAACGAGCCCCTCGCGCCCCAGGTGCAGAAGGCGGCTCAGGGTGCCGGCCTCCTGGTCAACGCGCCCGCCCCCGATGTCGTAAGGATCATGCCGCCGCTGATCATCGGCGACGCGGAGGTGGACGCGTTCCTCCGGGCGCTCCCCGGCATCCTCGACGCAGCACATCACGGGGACGGACGATCCGGAGAATGAGACGACGATGACCGAGGCGACGCAGGACACCGAGACCGGCGGCCCGTCGGTGCCGCAGACCCGCACGGCACGCCACCGCCGGATCGTGGACATCCTCAACCGGCAGCCGGTGCGCTCGCAGAGCCAGCTGGCGAAGCTCCTCGCCGACGACGGGCTGAGCGTCACCCAGGCGACGCTCTCCCGGGATCTCGACGAGCTGGGCGCGGTGAAGATCCGCAACACCGGGGGCGAGCTGATCTACGCGGTGCCCAGCGAGGGCGGATTCCGCACCCCGCAGGCACCGCTCGGCGAGTCCGCGAAGGAGGAGCGGATGCGCCGCCTCTCCGGCGAGCTGCTGATCTCCGCCGAGGCCTCGGCCAACCTGGTGGTCCTGCGCACCCCGCCCGGCGCGGCCCAGTTCCTCGCCTCGGCCATCGACCAGGCCGAACTGCACGCGATCCTCGGCACGATCGCGGGCGACGACACGGTCCTGCTCATCTCCCGCGACCCGGCGGGCGGCAAGGCGCTGGCGGACCATCTGCTGCGGCTCGCGCAGAACGACCGCTGACGGGCCCTCAGCGCACGGCCGGTGCCGGCTCGGCGAGCGGCAGCCCGAAGGCGGGGAACAGCGACGGGTCCTGGAAGGAGACGACCCGGGCGATCCCGGACGCCGTGACGGTGTGCACCTCGATGGCGAACGCACGCAGGACGCCGTCCTCGCCGCACTCGTACAGCGCGAGCGCCGGCTGGCCGTTCGCCGCCGTGGGGACGAGACGGCTGCCCGGGCTGCCGAACACCGGGCAGTGCGTCGAGACCAGCCGTACGGCGGCCTCGCGGCCGGTGAACCACGTCGGGTTCGGCGGCATCTCGAAGACGATGTCATCCGTCAGCAGCCGCATCAGGCCCTCGACGTCGGCATGGGCGAACGCCGTCGCATACCGTTCCACCAGCTCCCGCTGCTCCGGCTCCGTGGGGCGCACGACCGTGTCCGGCGCCGGGGCCGCCCGGGAGAGCTGGGCGCGGGCGCGCTGGAGGGCGCTGTTCACGGCCGTCTCCGTGGTCCCGGTCAGTTCGGCGACCTCGGAGGACCGCCACCGCAGCACATCGCGCAGGATCAGGATCGCCCGCTGCCGGGGCGGAAGCAGCTGAAGCGCGGCGACGAAGGCCAGCCGGACACTCTCGCGCGAGGTGACGACGGCCGCCGGGTCGGCGCCTTCGGCGCGGTCCGCCGCGAGCAGCGCGTCCGGCAGCGGCTGCAGCCAGGGCACCTCCGGCTGCTCGGGTGCCAGCGGCACGCCCGGGTCGTCACCGGGCGCGCCGAGCCCCGACGGCAGCGGGCGGTGGCTGCCGCGCTCCAGGGCGGTCAGACAGGCGTTGGTCGCGATGCGGTAGAGCCAGGTGCGCAGCGAGGAGCGGCCCTCGAAGCCGTCGTACGCGCGCCAGGCGCGCAGATAGGTCTCCTGGACCAGGTCCTCGGCGTCGTGGACCGAGCCGAGCATCCGGTAGCAGTGGGCGAGCAGCTCACGACGGTACGGCTCGGTGAGGCTCGCGAAGTCCGTGTCGCTCGCCATGGCTGTCACTCCCTCTGCCCCCTGTGCACGTGCGGGGCCCATGGGAAGAGACTCGGAGTCCGGCCGGAACTCATCGCCGCGAGCCCGGCGGAAGACCGACGACTTCCCCGCAGCCCCCGCGTCGGTACGGAGATGAACGCTTCACAGCCCCGGACACAGCCTCGGCCCGACGCGCAGCGACAGCCGGATCCGCGCCGCTGGAAGGCGCCGGCGCTGCTGTGCGCCGCTCGCAGGCGCCGGTGGGCGGGAACCTCGTGCTGATACTCCTCGGCATGGCCGCCTGGGGCATGTCGCTCACGGTGTCCCCGTACGCCCAGCAGGCGCTCGGCCACTCCGCTCTGCTGTTCGGACTCAGCTCCGCCGTGATCCCGGCACGGCGGCCGTGGGGTCGGTGGCCGGCCAGGCCGTCGTCACCCGCACCGGGCCGCGTTCCGTCGCCGTGGCCGGTATGGCCCTGACGGGCATCGGCTGCCTCCTGCTCACCCGGGTCCCGACGGACGGCAGCTACTTCGGTGACATCTTCCGCGGGCTGCTTGTCTTCGGGCCCGAGCTCGGAGCCGCCTTCGTCGCCGCCTCCGTCGCCTCGCCGGCCGGCGTCGCGGAGCGGGAGTCCGGAAGGAACACGGACTCCTTCCGGATCGGCGGCGCCTTCGGTGTGGCCGTCCTGTCCACGGTCGCCGTGCCCCGCGCCGGCGCGGCCGACCCCCTCGCCGCGCTCACGGAAGGCTTCCGCACGGTCTTCGCCGCCTCGATCGGCTTCTCGGCGGCCGGGCTGCTGGTCGCACTGCTGCTCCTGGGGCCGAGCGCGCCGCTGAGCGACCCCGGTGGCCGCTGCCGCGATCGCCCGGCGACCCTGCAGGTCAGGCGGCCGGTGCGTCCGAGTGGTTCTGCTTCGTCAGATGACGGAAGAAGCCACTGGTCTGCCACGTGGTGCCGTCCGCGGCGACGGCGAAGCCTTCGGTGTCCGGCAGTCCCTCCAGCCAGTCGCGGCCCCGCTCGCCCATCGCATAGGCGGCCGTCGCCCGGGCGTCAGCCTGGGTCAGGCCCGGTGCCACGACGGTGAGGGAGGCGAGAGCTCCGACCGGCGGGGCGCCCGTGTGCGGATCGACGATGTGGCAGCCGCGTTCGGCGGGCCCCGATGTGGCGACCGCGAGGCTCTCATCGGTCTCGACCACCGCGACCAGCCCGCCGGGGGACAGCGGGTCCGAGATGCCGACCCGCCACGGGCCGCCGTGCAGCTGGACGTCGCCCCCGCCGTTGAGGCAGACCGCGGCGGCACCGGACGAGGCGAGCATGCGCGCCGCGCGCTCCACCGCCCAGCCCTTGACCAGACCGGTGGGGTCGAGTCCGCCGCCGTACCCGGTGGTGAACCAGCCGTCGCTCAGCCGCTCCTCCGTCTCGCAGAGCCCGAGCACCTCGGTCACGTCGGGCGCGCAGTCCGCCAGGACGAGTTCCCCCCGGGCGAGCCTGCTCACCTCGCTGTCCCGGCGGTACGTCGAGAAGAGCTCGTCCGCGCGGTGCAGGGCGGCCACGGCCGCGACGAGTCCCGCGCGCATGCGCGGGCCGTCGCAGTCGGCGGCCATCCGCACGTCGAACGAGAACACCGTGCCCATCGCGTGCTCGATGTGGCGCAGGCGTGCCCGGTCCGCCGTCACAGGCCGGCCTTGTCGAGGGCGCTCTGCAGGGACGTGATGTAGCCCTGGCTCGTGTACGAGGCTCCGGAGACGGTGTCGATCCGGGCGCTCTGCGCGGCGACGGCGGCCTGGTTGAGTTTCGGTACGGCGGTGGCGGCGATCTGGCGGCTGTTGGGATCGGACGACGGTGTCTTGACGGCCTCGGCCGCGGTGATCCTGCCCCCGCTGACGGTGATGCGGACCTGGACGTCGCCGTACTGGGTCGACGCCACGTCCCCGAGGACCGCCTCGGGCGTCGCCGGCGTCTCGGGCGTCTCGGGCGTTTCGGGCGCCTCCGAGCCCGAGTCAGAGTCCGAGCCGGAGCCCGAGCCGCCGGTGCCGCTCCCGGTGTTCGATTCGGGCGTTGAGTCCGCTTCGGGAGTCGAGCCCGCTCCGGCTCCTTCCTCGGCGCCGGATCCCGGAGCCCCGGCGGCCCCGGCCTTGTCGAGCGCGCTCTGCAGGGACGTGATGTATCCCTCGCTCGTGTAAGTGGCTCCGGAGACGGTGTCGATCCGGGCGCTCTGCGCGGCGACGGCGGCCTGGTTGAGTTTCGGTACGGCGGTGGCGGCGATCTGCCGGCTCTTGGGATCGGACGACGGTGTCTTGACGGCCTCGGCCGCCGTGATCCTGCCGCCGCTCAGCGTGAGCCGCACCTGCACCGGGCCGTACTGGGTCGCGGCCTCGTCGCCGAGGACGCTCTGCCCGCCCGCGGGTTCGACCCCGGCCCCGGTCCCGGCGGGTGCCGACCCCGCGGGCGGCACGGCACCGCCGGCCTGCGGCGCCGTCCCCGCCGCCGGTGTGCCCGGCTGTTTCACCGCGAGGAGCAGCACGACGGCCGACGTGGTGCCGGCGATGCTGAGCATGATCCGGCGCAGTGGGTGTTTCCTCTTCACGGACGGCCTCACATCTCGAACGACTCGTGGTGGATACGGCGGGACGGCACTCCCGCCGCGCGCAGTGCGTGGTACGACTCCTCGGCGAGACCGGGCGGTCCGCACAGATAGACGTCGTGCTGGGCGATGTCCGGCAGCACCTCCTTGAGCCGCTCGGTGGTGATCCGGGGACGTGCCCCGTCCGGCCCGTTCACGGCGTACATCAGCCTCGCCTCCCGCGCCTCGGCGATCTGCTGCAGCTCGCTCCACAGCGCCAGGTCCTCCGTCGTGCCGGCCCGGTAGAGCAGGGACAGGTCCCCGGGGCCGCCCGGCAGCGTCTCGAACAGGGCCCGCAGCGGCGTGATGCCGGCCCCTCCGGCGATCAGGAGCACCTTGTTCCGGCTCCGCCGCCCCGCGGTCATCGCTCCGTAGGGCCCCTCGGCCCAGACCCGCGTCCCCGGTTCCAGCCGGGCGAGCGCCGTGCTGTGCTCGCCGACGGCCTTGACGGTGATGCGCAGCAGATCCGGGCGGGGCGGAGCGGAGAGGGAGTACGGATTCGAGCTCCAGCGCAGCCCCTTGGTGAGGAACCGCCAGCGGAAGAACTGCCCCGCCTCGGCGCCCAGCCGGTGCAGTCGCCGCCCGCTGATCAGTACCGAGACCACGCCGGGGGCCTCGTCCACGACCGATTCCACCCGCATCCGGTGCCGGAGGTTGAGCCGTACCGGCGCCAGGATCCGGTACCACACGAGCAGGGCGCCGACCGTCCCGTACAGCACGTACCAGACTGTGCGAGCGGTGGGACCGGCCACGAACTCGGCGCCGGTGGCCACCTGGTGCCAGAAGGTCAGATACACGGCGGCATAGGTCAGCAGATGCAGGTAGTACCAGGTCTCGTAGCGCATGCGGCGGCGCACCGCGCCGGCCGAGACGAAGCCGACGATCAGCAGGAGGACGGTACCGGCCGCCGCTTCGATCATTTCGGGGAAGTCGACGACGACGGTCACGGTCTGCTCGACGAGGCCGGTCCGGCCCTGTACGGAGTATCCCCAGATGATCAGTACGACATGGGCGACGATCAGGCCGATCGCGTACCGGCCGCTCATCGCGTGCCAGCGGGCCGACCGGTCGGAACCCACACGTCGCTCCAGCGCGGGGACGCGCGCCATCTGCAGCACCACGAGCGCGATCATGTAACCGCCCAGCAGGCCGGTGATCCTTCCCGCCCCGACCAGCCACTCGGCGGTGTCCATGTGGACGACCGCCGTGTTCTCCCACCACAGCCACAGGACGGCGGCCGCTCCCGCCCAGGCCGCGACCAGCAGCACCGCCGCCGGATTGCGGCGCGGCCGGATCGCGCGCATGGTCTGGCGCCTTGCGGCCCGACCGCTCTGCATCATCGTCACGGCTGCTCCTCGGCTCATCCGTATCGCCTGTGGATACGCAGACGAGGGCCGAGGAGTTCAACGCCGGGCCGCTTGTGTCAGCCGCGGGCGTCCGGGCGTCCGCAGGGCCGCTGACGGAGGGTCAGTCGTTGCGCGCGGGCAGCGGTAGCGGGAGCGCCGGCAGCCCGTCGAGGCTCACTCCGACATGCGGCTTCTTCTCGCAGTACGCCGCGAACTCCTCGTCCGTCTTCCGCCCGAAGTGCTCCGCGTGCTGCGTACGCTCCTCGCGGTAGTCCATGAACGGTACGGCGAATCCGCAGGCGTCACTGATCCGGCGGGCGTGCACCACGATGATCGCGCGGGCCGCGGCCCCGTCGGCGTCCTTGAAGTACGGGATGAACTCCGCCCACCGCGGGTCGTCCCGGAGCACCGCCTCCCCGTGACCGTGCACCCGCAGCACTTTCGGCGGACCGGCGAACGCACACCACATCAGGGTGATGCGGCCGTTCTCCCGGACATGGGCGATGGTCTCTGCGCCGCTGCCGCCGAAGTCCAGGTAGGTCAGGGTCCGTTCGTCGATGACGGCGAGGGTGCCCTTGCGGCCCTTGGGGGAGAGGTTGACGTGACCGTCGCCCGCGAGCGGGGCGGTGGCGGTGAAGAAGAGGGGCTGTTCCTCGATGAATGTCCGGATGCGGCCTTCTATGCGTTCGTAGGTCTGTCCCATGCTCGGATTATGGACCTGATGAGGGAACCGCCGGGGCGCCCGGGGCTGTTCGTCGCGGACTCCGGCACGCCTGACCGCCACCGCAGCCGCCGCATCACGTAGTCGCTGAACAGGTGGGTGCAGCGGTCCAGCAGCGCGGCGATTTCGGCAGGGTCGTGGCGCTCTCCCACCGGCGGTTCCCACTGCTGGATCGCGGGCCCGGCCAGGGACCGGAGCGTGGGGTCCTCGTCCTCCAGCAGGCTTACGGCAGCCCGGAGTTGCGCGATTCCGCCCTGCGCGCGCAGCAGCCGGAAGGCCGCCCGCCGCGTGTGGGCCGGCCGGTCGGCGGCGAGCCGCCGCGCGAGCCAGTCCTCCGGGAGGCGGCCTGCCGACGGGAGCAGGGCGGCGACCGTCTCCCGCGCGACGGCGGCCGCCGGGTCGTCGAGCAGCGGGCGCAGCCGCTCCGTGTCGGCCTTGTCCAGCGCGCGCAGTCCGGCGACCGCTCGGGCGCGCACCGACGGGACCGGGTGGGCGGTGAGCGGCCACAGCAGCGCGGCATCGCCGGGCTCACCGCATTCGGCGAGCCCCAGGGGTGCCCAGGCCGGTATGCCGAGGTCGGACGGGTCCGCGCACAGGGTGCGGTAGAGCGGGAGCGGTTCGAGGCCGCCCTGCCGCAGCACATAGCGGGCGCAGGCCCGGACCGGTCCTGAGCGGTCGGTGAGATACGGCCGGGCGTCGGCATGGCGTCCGGCCCGGCGCAGCGCGGTGACTCCGGCGGACCGCACTCCCGGCTGCCGGGAGTGCAGGAGCGGAACGATCACGTCGTCGTAGCCGCTCGCGTCGAGCGCGAGCGCGAGCGCGGCGTCGGCGCACAGGTTCTGCACGACGGTGTCGGCGTCGGTGGCGGCGGCGCGGGCCAGGCGCGCCGCGGGGAGCAGTCCGCGGTCCACGGCCGCGCCGTACGCGAAACGGCGGGTGTCCCGGTCCTCGGCGGACAGCAGGGGCGTGAAGGTCGCGGCCGGAGCGGACCGCAGGAGTGCGGCGAGGGTGTCGCGCGCGAAGGTGCCGCGCTCACGGCGAGCCATGCGCAGGACGAGCCCGGTGAGCGTCACGAGCGTCTCAGGGCGCGCGGAGGCGAGCAGCCCCGGGAGCAGCGCCCGGGCCCGCCCGCGTACCGGAGCGGCCCAGTCCGCGGTGCGGACGACGATCAGCGGCAGCAGCTCGGGCCGTGCGGCCACCTGCTCCAGCGCCGATTCCCGGACGCGGCCGTCGCGGTGGCACAGGGCGAGCGCGAGCGCCGGCCGGTGCGTGGTGCCCGCGGCCCCGGTCTCGCGGGCGCTCGGCCGCTGGAAGCGCACCTCGGCGTCGAAGTCGAGCCAGGCCCCGGGATCGCTCACATCGAGTGCCGCATGGACCGGTGCTCCCTGCGCGATCCGCTCCACGGCGGTGTACTCCCTGGTCCGCATGGGGTGAGCGTACGGAGGGCGATCCCCGGCGGCCACGGAATTCCCTGGCGTTGACAAAACATACGGAGGTCTGCATAGTTATACCCATCACCGCATGCACCGTAAGGAGAATCCCGTGACCGAGCGCGTCGTACTCGCCTACTCGGGCGGTCTGGACACCTCCGTCGCCATCGGCTGGATCGCCGAGGAGACGGGCGCCGAGGTCATCGCCGTTGCCGTGGACGTCGGCCAGGGCGGCGAGGACCTGGACGTCATCCGCAAGCGCGCGCTTGCCTGCGGTGCCGTCGAGGCCGAGGTCGCGGACGCCAAGGACGAGTTCGCCGAGGAGTACTGCCTCCCGGCGATCAAGGCCAACGCCCTCTACATGGACCGGTACCCGCTGGTCTCCGCCCTCTCCCGGCCGACGATCGTCAAGCACCTCGTCGCCGCGGCCAAGAAGCACAACGCCGGCATCGTCGCCCACGGCTGCACCGGCAAGGGCAACGACCAGGTGCGCTTCGAGGCCGGCATCCAGGCCCTCGGCCCCGACCTGAAGTGCATCGCCCCGGTCCGTGACTACGCGATGACCCGGGACAAGGCGATCGCCTTCTGCGAGGAGAAGCAGCTCCCGATCGCGACCACCAAGAAGTCGCCGTACTCCATCGACCAGAACGTCTTCGGGCGGGCCGTCGAGACCGGCTTCCTGGAGGACATCTGGAACGCGCCGATCGAGGACATCTACGAGTACACCTCCAACCCGGCGACGCCCCGCGAGGCCGACGAGGTGATCATCTCCTTCAAGGAGGGTGTCCCGGTCGCCATCGACGGCAAGCCCGTCACCGTCCTGCAGGCCATCCAGCAGCTCAACGAGCGCGCCGGCGCCCAGGGCATCGGCCGGATCGACATGGTCGAGGACCGGCTCGTCGGCATCAAGTCCCGTGAGGTGTACGAGGCCCCGGGCGCGATCGCGCTGATCACCGCCCACCAGGAGCTCGAGAACGTCACGGTCGAGCGCGAGCTGGCCCGCTACAAGCGGCAGGTCGAGCAGCGCTGGGGCGAGCTCGTCTACGACGGCCTGTGGTTCTCGCCGCTCAAGCGCGCCCTGGACGGCTTCGTCAACGAGGCCAACCAGCACGTCACCGGCGACATCCGGATGACCCTGCACGGCGGCCGCGCCGTCGTCACCGGCCGGAAGTCGGACGAGTCGCTGTACGACTTCAACCTCGCCACGTACGACTCGGGCGACACCTTCGACCAGTCGAAGGCGCAGGGCTTCATCGACATCTTCGGCCTGTCGTCGAAGATCGCGGCCAAGCGCGATCTGGCCTGATTCGATACGCGTACGACGGCCGCCTCCCTGTTCCTCCGCGGCAGGGAGGCGGCGGCACATCCACCCTCCTGAGGAGCAAGAGCTGTGAGCAGCAACAACGGTGACGTCCGGCTCTGGGGCGGCCGCTTCGCCGACGGGCCCGCCGAGGCGCTGGCGAAGCTGTCCGCGTCGGTCCACTTCGACTGGCGGCTCGCGCCGTACGACATCGCAGGCTCTCGCGCCCACGCCCGCGTGCTCCACAAGGCGGGCCTGCTCACCGCCGACGAGCTGGAGCGGATGATCGCCGGACTCGACCGGCTCGAGGCCGATGTCGCCGACGGCAGCTTCGTGGGAACCATCGCCGACGAGGACGTCCACACCGCCCTGGAGCGCGGACTCCTCGAACGCCTCGGCCCCGACCTCGGCGGCAAGCTGCGCGCCGGCCGGTCCCGCAACGACCAGGTCGCCACACTCTTCCGGATGTATCTGCGCGACCACGCCCGCATCATCGGCGGACTCGTCGCCGACCTCCAGGACGCCCTCGTGGGTCTCGTCGAGGCCCACCCGGACGTCGCCATGCCCGGCCGTACGCACCTTCAGCACGCCCAGCCCGTGCTCTTCGCCCATCACGTCCTGGCGCACGTCCAGGCTCTGTCCCGGGACGCCGAACGGCTCCGGCAGTGGGACGAGCGGACAGCCGTGTCGCCGTACGGCTCCGGCGCGCTCGCCGGGTCCTCCCTGGGGCTCGACCCGGAGGCGGTCGCGAAGGACCTCGGCTTCGAGCACGGCTCCGCCGGGAACTCCATCGACGGTACGGCGTCCCGCGACTTCGTCGCCGAGTTCGCGTTCATCACCGCGATGATCGGCGTGAACCTGTCCCGGATCGCCGAGGAGGTCATCATCTGGAACACGAAGGAGTTCTCCTTCGTGACGCTCCACGACGCCTTCTCGACCGGTTCGTCGATCATGCCGCAGAAGAAGAACCCGGACATCGCCGAACTGGCGCGGGGAAAGTCGGGCCGCCTCATCGGCAACCTCACCGGGCTGCTCGCGACGCTTAAGGCGCTGCCGCTCGCGTACAACCGCGACCTCCAGGAGGACAAGGAGCCGGTCTTCGACTCCTGCGACCAGCTGGAGGTCCTGCTCCCGGCGTTCACCGGGATGATGGCCACGCTGACCGTCAACCGCGAACGCATGGAGGAGCTGGCGCCCGCAGGCTTCTCGCTGGCCACCGACATCGCCGAGTGGCTGGTCAAGCAGGGCGTGCCGTTCCGCGTCGCGCACGAGGTCGCGGGGGAGTGCGTCAAGGAGTGCGAGGCGCACGGGATCGAGCTGGACCAGCTCACGGACGACCAGTTCGCCAAGATCTCCGAGCATCTGACCCCTGAGGTCCGCACGGTCCTCGACGTTCCCGGCGCGCTCGCCTCCCGCAACGGACGCGGAGGCACGGCCCCGTCGGCCGTCGCCGTCCAGCTTGCCGAGGTCAAGGCCGACCTGGCGGCCCAGCACGCCTGGGCCACCGCGAAGAACTGACCCGTCCGTGTCGAAGGGCCCCGTCGCACCATGGTGCGACGGGGCCCTGCTCGGTGGAGGCCGATCACGAGATATCTTGATGTCGAGCAATGTTGGAGACGTTGACGTGGATACCTGGAGCGGAGCACCCGGTGACTGACTCGACCATCATCTATACGCACACTGACGAGGCTCCGGCCCTGGCGACGCACTCGTTCCTGCCCGTGGTCCAGGCGTACGCCTCGACCGCGGGGGTCACGGTGGAGACCCGCGACATCTCGCTGGCCGGCCGGATCATCGCCCACTTCCCCGAGTACCTCGAGGAGGGCCAGCGCATCGGTGACGCGCTCGCCGAGCTCGGCGAGCTCGCCAAGACCCCCGGTGCGAACATCATCAAGCTGCCGAACATCTCGGCGTCGATCCCGCAGCTGAAGGCCGCGATCGCCGAGCTGCAGGAGCAGGGCTACGCGCTGCCGGACTACCCGGACGACCCGAAGACCGACGAGGAGCGCGACGTCCGCGCCCGTTACGACAAGGTCAAGGGCAGCGCCGTCAACCCGGTCCTGCGCGAGGGCAACTCCGACCGCCGCGCCCCCGCGTCGGTCAAGAACTACGCCAAGACCCACCCGCACCGCATGGGCGCCTGGACGCCCGAGTCGAAGACGAACGTCGCCACCATGGGCGTCGACGACTTCCGCTCCACCGAGAAGTCCGCGGTGATCTCCGAGGCGGGGTCGCTGCGCATCGAGCTGGCGGGCGACGACGGCTCCACCACCGTCCTGCGCGAGTCCGTACCGGTGCTGCCCGGCGAGGTCGTGGACGCGTCCGCCATGCGCGTCGCCGCGCTGCGCGAGTTCCTCACGGCGCAGATCGCCCGCGCCAAGGCCGAGGACGTGCTGTTCTCCGTGCACCTGAAGGCCACGATGATGAAGGTCTCCGACCCGATCGTCTTCGGTCACGTGGTGCGCGCCTTCTTCCCCAAGACGTTCGCGAAGTACGGCGAGACGCTCGCCGCGGCCGGCCTGACGCCGAACGACGGTCTCGGCGGCATCATCAAGGGCCTGGAGGCGCTGCCCGAGGGCGCCGAGGTCAAGGCGTCCTTCGACGCCGAGCTCGCCGAGGGCCCCGCCCTCGCCATGGTCGACTCCGACCGCGGCATCACCAACCTCCACGTCCCGAGCGACGTCATCGTCGACGCCTCCATGCCGGCGATGATCCGCACCTCCGGCCACATGTGGGGCCCGGACGGCCAGGAGGCCGACACCCTCGCCGTCCTCCCGGACAGCAGCTACGCCGGCGTCTACCAGGTCGTCATCGACGACTGCCGCGCCCACGGCGCCTTCGACCCGTCGACGATGGGCTCGGTGCCGAACGTCGGTCTGATGGCGCAGAAGGCCGAGGAGTACGGCAGCCACGACAAGACCTTCGAGATCCCGACCACCGGTACGGTGCGCGTGGTCGACGAGGCCGGCAACGTCGTGCTCGAGCAGGTCGTCGGCGCGGGCGACATCTTCCGCATGTGCCAGACCAAGGACGCGCCGATCAAGGACTGGGTCAAGCTCGCCGTCACCCGCGCCCGCGCGACCGGCAACCCGGCCGTCTTCTGGCTCGACGAGGGTCGCGCGCACGACGCGAAGCTCATCGAGAAGGTCAGGGCGTACCTGCAGGAGCACGACACCGAGGGCCTGCAGATCGAGATCATGTCGCCGGTCGAGGCGACCAGGTTCTCCCTCGAGCGCATCCGCCGCGGCGAGGACACGATCTCGGTCACCGGCAACGTGCTGCGTGACTACCTGACCGACCTGTTCCCGATCCTCGAGCTCGGCACGAGCGCGAAGATGCTCTCCGTCGTCCCGCTCATGAACGGCGGCGGGCTGTTCGAGACCGGTGCCGGCGGCTCCGCGCCCAAGCACGTCCAGCAGCTCGTCAAGGAGAACTACCTGCGCTGGGACAGCCTGGGTGAGTTCTTCGCGCTCGCGGCCAGCTTCGAGCACCTCGCCCAGACCACGGGCAACGCCCGCGCCCAGGTCCTCGCCGACACCCTGGACCGGGCGACGGCGACCTTCCTGAACGAGGACAAGTCGCCCACCCGCCGTGTGGGTGGCATCGACAACCGTGGCAGCCACTTCTACCTGGCGCTCTACTGGGCCCAGGAGCTGGCCAGGCAGACCGACGACGCGGAGCTCGCGGGGGCGTTCGCGCCCCTGGCCAAGACGCTGACCGAGCAGGAGCAGACGGTCGTCGGCGAGCTGCTCGCGGTGCAGGGCTCGCCGGCCGACATCGGCGGCTACTACCGGCCCGACGCGGCCAAGGCCTCGGCCGTGATGCGTCCGTCGCAGACCTTCAACCAGGCCATCGCGACCCTGGGCTGACGCGCCTCGCAAGCCGACGACCGCCCCGGCCGGACATCCGTCCGGCCGGGGCGGTCCCGTTCTCCCCGGCGGCTACAGCGCCGCCGCCCAGTCCGCGAGCGCGTCGAAGTCCGGCCGGGTCAGCCCGATGCGGTGATCGATGTGGAGCAGCAGTGCGGCTGCGAGGTGGTTCTGCTCCACCCACTCCCGGTCCAGGTGCGTGATCTCGTCGTCGATCCACGCGAAGGGCCGCCCGGCCGCGTACTCCAGCACGTACTGCGTCTTCCAGAACGTCCCGCGCGGCGAGGCCCCGTGCATCACGGGCCAGTCGATGAACGGCAGTTCGGGCAGCCCCAGATGCGGCCCGACCCACACGTTCGCCTCGTCCTTCCAGGTCGTCGCCCACACCAGCTCGTACGACGCGGCCAGTGCCAGGAACTCCGCGCCGTGCCCGGGGTTCAGCCACACCCGCAGCGGCTTCGGGTGGGTCCAGCCGCTCGGGCGCATGCGATGCGTCGCATACCCGTCCGGCCGGCTCTGGGGCTTTCCGCCGTACGGATTGAGCGGACCGTCGATGTCGATCAGCAGCAGCGGCTTCATGCGCACAGCATTCCCTCCAGCCTCCCTGTGAGGCATCGAAATATCGAATGAGACATGAACGTCTCATTCGGTGTATGCTTGTCTCATGGCCATGGACCGTGAACAGGTGCTCCGCACCGCCGCCGCCCTCCTCGCCCGCAAATCGACCGCCACGATGGACGAGGTCGCACGCGCCGCGGGCATCGGGCGCGCCACGCTGCACCGGCACTTCGCGGGGCGGGACGCCCTGGTCCGGGCGCTCGAGGCCTTCGGTATCCAGGAGTTCGAGGCCGCCCTGGACCGGGCGCGGCTCGACGAGGGCGGCGCGAGTGACGGGCTGCGCCGGCTCATCGCCGAGATGGAGCCGTGCGCGGAGCTCCTCGCCTTCCTGGTGACCGAGAACCAGCTGTTCGAGGGCGACCAGATGAACGAGGGCTGGTCCAGGCTCGACGCCCGCGTGTCGGCCCTCTTCCGGCGCGGCCAGGAGCAGGGCGAGTTCCGTATCGACCTCTCGCCCGCATGGCTCACCGAGGCCCTCTACGGGCTGATCGGCACCTGCGCCTGGTCCGTCATGGACGGCCGGGTCGCCAAGAACGACTTCCAGTACATGATCGCCGAG
Organism: Streptomyces sp. NPDC001970; assembly: GCF_053594115.1. NCBI lineage: Bacteria > Bacillati > Actinomycetota > Actinomycetes > Kitasatosporales > Streptomycetaceae > Streptomyces > Streptomyces sp. NPDC001970. Next base: position 80,047 of record NZ_JBSFDW010000010.1, read on the forward strand.
CTGCTGCTCGGCGGAGCACGACGGAGTGTGGAGAAATGAGCAGCAGTACCGTCCAGCGCCTGAGCGGGACGGATGACACCCTGTACCGCCCCGGGCGCTGGCTCGCGCTCGCGGTACTGGTGCTGGCCGTGCTGCTGGTGGCCGTCGACGCCACCGTACTCGGCCTCGCGACGCCGTTCCTCAGCGAGGACCTCAAGCCGTCGGGCACCCAGCTCCTGTGGATCGGTGACGTCTACTCGTTCGTCATCGCCGGACTGCTCGTCTCCATGGGCAGCCTCGGCGACCGCATCGGGCGCAAGAAGCTGCTGCTGAGCGGCGCCGTCGCCTTCGGTGCGGTGTCCGTGCTCAACGCGTACGCCCACACGCCCGAGACGATGATCGCCGCCCGCGCCCTGCTCGGAGTCGCCGGCGCCACCCTGATGCCGTCCACGCTGGCGCTGATCCGGAACATCTTCCACGACCCCAGGGAGCGCAGCCTCGCCATCGGCATCTGGGGCGCCATGGCCTCGGCCGGCGCGGCCGTCGGACCGGTCGTCGGCGGATTCCTGCTGGAGCACTTCTGGTGGGGCTCGGTGTTCCTCATCAACCTTCCGGTCATGGCCGTCCTGGTCCTCGTCGGCATCAGGCTGCTGCCCGAGTCGAAGAACCCCGTCGCAGGACCGTGGGACCTGATGAGCGTCGCACTGTCCCTCATCGGCATGGTCGGCGTCGTGTACGCGGTCAAGGAGGCCGCGTCCCACGGGCCGAGCTGGGAGGCGGTCGCCGCCGCGCTCATCGGTGGGGCCGGACTGTACGGCTTCGTCCGCAGGCAGCTGACCCTGCCCGCGCCGCTGCTCGACATCCGGCTGTTCCGCCACCGGGGGTTCTCGGGTGCTGTGCTGGCCGACATGCTGACGGTCCTGGGCCTGTCGGGACTGGTCTTCTTCCTGTCGCAGTTCCTGCAGCTGGTCCAGGGCAGGCAGCCGTTCGAGGCCGGTCTCGCGGAACTTCCCGCCGCGATCGGCGCGGTGGCCACCGGCCTGGTCGCAGGCGCGTTCGCCCGGCGGTTCTCCGTACGGTCCGTGGTGGCAGGCGGTCTCGCCGCGGTGGGCCTCGCGCTCGCCGTGCTGACCCTCATCGGACGGTCCACCGGGTATCCGCTGCTCGGCGCGGCCCTGCTCGTCGTCGGCATCGGCGCCGGATTCTCGTTCACCGTCACGGCGGACGTGATCCTCTCCAGCGTCCCCAAGGAACAGGCGGGCGCGGCGTCCGCGGTGTCCGAGACGGCGTACGAACTCGGCGCGGCGCTCGGTATCGCCCTGCTCGGCTCGGTCGTGACCGGGGTCTACCGGGACTTCGCGACCCCGGCCGGAGTGCCGTCGGGTGCCGCGTCCGCGGCGCACGAGTCGCTCGGAGGCGCCGTCGAAGCGGCCGCCGCGCTGCCGCAGCAGCAGGGTGCGGCGCTCGTCGGCGCCGCCCAGGAGGCGTTCGTCGACGGGCTCAGGCTCGCGTCGGGCGCGGGCGCGGCGGTGCTGCTCGCCACGGCGGTCGCCGCGTGGTTCCTGCTGCGGGGCCAGAAGCTGGCCGACGGCGTCGAGCACTGACGCCGCCCGGACCGGCTCGGACATGACGTGAGCTCCCGGCGCACCGGCGCCGGGAGCTCACGTCACGTCTCACGGTGGCGAATCGGACGGCCTGCCTTCGCCCACTCGTGCGGACGGTGTCGCCCGCCGTCCGCCACTCCGCCTTCGCCCTGGTGGCGCCGTTGCCGTCCGCCGTCCTTGCGGGCTCGGGGCCTGGGCGCCTCGTACGCTTCAGGCGGCTGCGCAGGCCCCGGCCGACGGTCCGTCGCTCAGGCCGCCTTCGCCTTGGTGGCGTACATGTCCACGTACTCCTGGCCGGACAGCCGCATCACCTCGGTCATCACCGAGTCCGTCACCGCGCGCAGCACATAGCGGTCGCGGTCCATGCCCTCGTAGCGGGAGAACTCCATCGGCTCCCCGAAGCGGACCGTCACCCGGCCGGGACGTGGCAGGCCGGCGCCGCCCGGCTGCAGCTTGTCCGTGCCGATCATCGCGAACGGCACGACGGGCGCGCCGGTCATCAGGGTCAGGCGCGCGATGCCCGTTCGGCCCCGGTAGAGGCGGCCGTCGGGGGAGCGGGTGCCCTCCGGGTAGATGCCGAAGATCCTGCCCTCCTCCAGCACCCGGCGGCCGGTCATCAGCGCCGCGACTCCGCCGTTCGCCCCGTCCCGGTCGACCGGGATCATGCCGACGCCCGTGAAGAACCAGGCCATCAGCCGGCCCTTCACCCCCGTGCCCGTGACGTACTCGTCCTTGCCGATGAAGAAGACCTGCCGGTCGCAGACGAGCGGCAGGACCATCGAGTCGATGAAGGTGAGGTGGTTGCCGGCGAGGATGACCGGGCCGTCCCCGGGGATGTGCTGGACGCCTTCCACGCGGGGGCGGAACATCAGGCGCAGGAACGGTCCGAGCACTGCCTTGATGAGCGACAAGCGGGACAACGGGTCCTCCGAAGTCATGGGCGGTCGGGTACGGCCGGCGAAGTCTCTGCAGGTGAGGACGATACTCGCGGGTCCGGTCCCTGCGCACATTGGGTTCATCGAGCGGATACACAGTGTTGACCCGAGTTTTCGACGCGTTCGCCCAGCGTCTGCCGCACGTAACGTCCCGGCACCTAGCATCGTGCGCCGCGCAGGACCCGTACGACAGGTGCGGGACATCACATCCCTTTGGAGGAGCGCTCATGACACAGGGTGCGGACAGAACCCCCGGACGGCGCACCGTCCTGGGCGCTGCGGTGCTCGGTTCGGCGACGCTCGGCCTCGGTGCCGCCTCGGCGGCGCACGCGCAGGAACAGCACGGCGCCGACGGCCGGGGCCAAGGCCACGGGCACGGGCACCGCGGGCTTCCCGTGCCCACGGTCATCGCGCACCGCGGCGCGAGCGGCTACCGCCCCGAGCACACCCTGGGTTCGTACCAGCTGGCCCTGGACATGGGCGCGCACGTCATCGAGCAGGACCTCGTGCCCACGAAGGACGGTCATCTGGTCTGCCGTCACGAAAACGACATCACGGGCACGACGGACGTCGCCTCACGGCCCGAGTTCGCCTCGCGCAGGACGACGAAGTCCGTCGACGGTACGAGCCTCACCGGCTGGTTCACCGAGGACTTCACGCTCGCCGAGCTGAAGACCCTGCGCGCCACGGAGCGGATCCCCGGCACCCGCCAGGAGAACACCCTCTACGACGGCCGGTGGGAGATACCCACCTTCGAGGAGGTGCTGCGCTGGGCGGATGCGGAGGGCCGTCGCAGAGGAGCCCCCGTCTGGCTGCACGTCGAGACCAAGCACCCCACCTACTTCCGCGGCATCGGCCTCGGCCTGGAGGAGCCGCTCGCGAAGCTGCTGCGCCGGTACGGCCGCCACCGCGCGAACTCGCCCGTCTTCCTGCAGTCGTTCGAGCCCGGCAGCATCCAGCGGCTCGCGAAGCTCGTCTCCTCGCCGCGTGTCGTCCTGCTCTCCGGCGCGAGCACCCGCCCCTGGGACTTCGTGCAGGCGGGCGACCCGCGCACGGTCGCGGACCTCGTCAAGCCCGAGGGCCTGAAGTGGATCGCCTCGTACGCGCAGGGCATCGGGCCGACCCTCGACCTGATCATCCCGAAGGACGCGAGCGGGAAACTCGGCACGCCGACCACGCTGGTCCGGGACGCGCACGCGGAGGGCCTCATCCTGCACCCGTACACGTTGCGGAACGAGAACTCCTTCCTGCCCGCGGACTTCCGGCGCGGCACCGACCCGAACGCGTACGGCGACGCCTTCGGCGCCTTCAAGGTCTACTTCGAGCAGGGGATCGACGGCATCTTCACCGACAACCCGGACACGGGACTGCTGGCCCGCACCGACTTCGTCGACGGCTGACCGCCGCCACGAGCAGCGCCGGCCGGGCCGCGGATGCCGCAGCCCGGCCGGCTCCGTCAGCGGCCGGACGCCCGTCATGCGGTCGGGTGAGAGCGGGCCACCGCCGAAACCGCAGCTCGCGGTGGTGACGTCCCGTCGGACATGACGCCCAGCGAAGACCTCGCCGCCCTTCCCGCCATCGCCACGTCGTCCGGTGCGCCGAGCGCGCTCGTACGCGTACTGCAGCCGCTCGTCGCCGCCGAGGCGAACGCCGAGGCGGACAACGGCGCCTTGGACTCCGGGGACATCGAACAGGACGTGTGGGTACGGCTGCTGGAACGGCTCGACGCCGAAGGGCCGCCCGCCGACGCGGCCGGCTGGGTGCGCGGAGCCGTGCGCGACGAGGCGCTCCGCGCCCGGCGACGGGCCCTGCGGGAGCGTCCGTACCCCGGCGAACCGGCTGCCGGCCCCGCTGCGTGCCCGGAGCGGGCCGCCCTCGTCGCCGAACGGCGCCGGGTTGTGCGGGCCGCGGTGGCCCGCACCCCTGGACACTGCCCACGGCTGCTGACTGCGATGCTGTCCCCGATGGACCCCACCTACCGAGAGATCGCAGGACAGTTGGGTATCTCACAAGGAAGTCTGGGGCCGATGCGTTCCCGTTGCCTGGGATGTCTGCGCAGAATGCTCGCGGCAGAGGTTGCAGCTCCTGAACTGCGGGGAATGGAGCGGTAGACAACCGGGTGACAGGTGAGCGGGAGGCATGCACACATGGGTATGAGCGTGAGCATCTCAGCGGCGGCGGCACAGGACGCCGAGTACATCCTCAAGCTGCAATACCTGTGCTACCAGAGCGAGGCGGAGCTCTACGGCGACTACAGCATCGAACCGCTCACCCAGAGCCTCGACGACCTCCGGTCCGAGCTCGCCCGCGGACACGCCCTCGTGGCCCGCCTCGGCGACGAAGTCATCGCGTCCGTACGGGGAGAGATCGACGAGGCCGGAACGGCCAGGATCGCCAAGCTCATCGTGCACCCGCGGATGCAGCGCCACGGCCTCGGCGGACGGCTTCTCGACGCCATCGAGGCGCATTTCGCGGGCGAGCCGGCCGCCAAGCGCTTCCAGCTCTTCACCGGCCACCGGAGCGAGGTCAATCTGCGGCTCTACCGCAGCCACGGCTACGCGCCCGTGTCGACCCGCGAGGTCGGCCCGAAGCTGACGCTGATCACGCTGGAGAAGGACGCCGACGCGCGGGACTACGCCGCGAGCGCCTAGCTGGGCCGTGGGTGAGAACTGGCGCCGTCCGCCCGTAGGGCGGGACGCGCGGCGTCCGGTGCGTGCGATCGCAAGACGGAGGATCATCCTCGTACCGGACGTACTCGGATGACTCCGACAGCTCAGCGTGGGGGCACCTCCCGTGCCCGAAGGGCTACGGGGTGGGGGCACCTCCCAGGCGCAAGCTCTGGGGGAGCGTGCCAGGCGTCGCGTGCCGGGCGGGAGTTCTCAAGCACGGCCTGGCGCACGAACACCTGGCTCAGCGCCGGGCCTTGCGCAGCCACAGGATTCCCGTGACCGGCAGCACCACCGGGATGAAGAGGTAGCCCATCCCGTAGTCGGACCACACCGTGGCATCCGGGAACGCGGACGGGTCCGCGAGTGTCCAGGAGCCCACGACCAGTACGCCCACGAGCTCGGCGGCGCAGCACACCAGCGCCGCCCTGCGGGCCGCCTCGCCGCCGCGCACCAGGGTGTAGGTGATGAACGCGTACACCACGGCGGCGATCGCGGAGAGCGAGTAGGCGAGCGGAGCCCGCTCGTACTCGGTGGCGATCTGGTAGACCGAGCGGGACACCGCCCCCACCGACATCACGCCGTACAGCCAGACGACCAGCACGCCGGGGCCGCGGACGAGCCGGGTCCGCGGGCCGCCCGGCCGCTCCTCGGTGACGCCGGCGGCGTCGGTGGCGGCGTCGGTCATCGTCAGGCCTTCCAGATGTCGTAGAGCCGTACTTCCAGGACGGCGAGGACCACGGCGCCCGCCGCGACCGTCACCGAACCCCAGCGCGTCCGCTCCGTCAGCGACAGGAAACCGGCCGCCGGGATCGCGGCGAACGCGCCGATCAGATACGCGACGAAGATCACCGAGCCCTCGTCGGCCTCCAGACCACGGGCCAACTGCACGATCCCGGTCACCAGCTGCGCCAGCGCCAGCACCGTCACCACGGCCATGCCGATGAAGTGCCAGTCCTTCGTCGGCTGGTCCCGGTAGGCGGCGAAACCGCACCAGGCGGCGAGGGCGAGCGCGGCCGCGGAGACCGCGATCGTGAGGGCGTCGAGCATGCAGCCGAGGGTATTACGGGCCGAAGGGCCCGCCGTGCGCGGGGCCCGCCGCAGCCGGGTGCCGCCGGGACGGGAACCGTGGCCTTGGCCACAACGCACGAGCCGGCCGAGCCGCTCGCGGACGTCGTCGTGAGGCCCTCCTGGCCGTGTCCGGCCGGGGCCACGGCCCTTCGCGTCAAGAGTGCAGCGGCAGCCGATCTGTCCGCACTTCGGATAGAAGTAGTCCGCTATGCGGACACCGGAGCTCCGCTCGTACGCCTGTCTGCTTTACTTGCCCGCATGACCAGGACGAGCAGCCGCACCCTTGCGACCGAGGCGAACACGACGCCCGGTGCTCGTTGTATGTGTCGAATGTGCGCCTTCTGAGGGCCCCTGCCTGAGCCTCGCGCCCCGAAGCGAGACCCCGACAGCCGCGCCGCGTCCGCCAGGAGCCTGCCGGACCGTGCCTGCCCCACGCACACGCTGCCCCCAGGTCACCCGTGTGCGTCCGGCTGTCCCAAGACGACACACCCGTGCCCGGCGCGACCGCACGCCGTGCACTCGACAGTGACGGAAACCCCTGTGATCACCACTATGGGCCTCACCAAGGTCTACCAGTCGCGAGGCCGCGACGTCACCGCCCTGGACGGCGTCGACCTGCACGTCCGCGAGGGCGAGGTCTTCGGCGTCATCGGCCGCAGCGGCGCCGGAAAGTCCTCTCTCATCCGCTGCATCAATCTGCTGGAGCGGCCCACCTCCGGCACTGTGACGGTCGACGGCGTGGACCTCACCGCCCTCGCCGGACGCGGCAACCGTGCCGGGAAGGAGCTGCGCGAGGCACGCAGCCGCATCGGCATGGTCTTCCAGCACTTCAACCTGCTGTCCTCGCGCAGCGTCAAGGACAACATCGAGCTGCCCCTGGAGATCCTCGGCGTCTCCGGCGCCGAGCGCTCCCGCCGCGCACTCGAACTCCTCGACCTCGTCGGCCTCGCCGACAAGGCCAAGGCCTACCCCGCGCAGCTCTCCGGTGGCCAGAAGCAGCGCGTCGGCATCGCCCGCGCCCTCGCCGGAAACCCGAAGGTGCTCCTCTCCGACGAGGCCACCAGCGCCCTCGACCCGGAGACCACCCGCTCGATCCTCCAGCTGCTGCGCGACCTCAACCGGCAGCTCGGCCTCACCGTCCTCCTCATCACGCACGAGATGGACGTCGTCAAGACGGTCTGCGACTCGGCCGCCCTGATGAGGCAGGGCCGGGTCGTCGAGTCCGGCACGGTGAGCGAACTGCTCGCCACCCCCGGCTCCGAGCTCGCGGAGGAACTGTTCCCGGTCACCGGGGCCGCATCGGGCCCGGACCGTACGGTCGTCGACGTCACCTTCCACGGCGAGGCCGCCACCCAGCCCGTGATCTCGCAGCTCTCGCGCACGTACAACATCGACATCTCGATCCTCGGCGCCGCGATGGACACCGTCGGCGGCAAGCAGATCGGCCGGATGCGCATCGAACTGCCCGGCCGCTACGAGGAGAACGTCGTGCCCGTCGGCTTCCTGCGCGAACAGGGCCTCCAGGTCGAGGTCGTCGAAGACGAGGCCGAGGCCGAGGCCGATTCGCAGGCCGAGGAGATCCCCGCGCCGCGCGCGGAACTGGTGAAGGAGACCGTCAAGTGACGTGGTCGGAGATGCAGCCGCTGCTGACCCAGGGCACCGTCGACACCCTCTACATGGTGCTGTGGTCCACGGTCGTCACCGTCATCGGCGGACTGCCGCTCGGGATCGTGCTCGTCCTCACCGACAAGGGCGGACTGCTGCAGAGCACCCCCGTGAACAAGGTCGTCGGCGTGATCGTGAACATCGGCCGCTCGCTGCCGTTCATCATCCTGCTGATCGCGCTGATCCCCTTCACCACCGCGGTGGTCGGCACCTTCATCGGCCCCACGGCCATGATCGTGCCGCTCGCCGTCGGCGCCATTCCCTTCTTCGCGCGACTCGTCGAGACGGCGATCCGCGAGGTCGACCACGGACTGGTCGAAGCGGTCCAGTCCATGGGCGGCTCCATCCCGACGATCATCCGCAAGGTGCTGCTCCCGCAGGCCCTGCCCTCGATCATCGCCGCGATCACCACCACCGTGATCGTCCTCGTCGGCTACTCGGCGATGGCCGGCGCCGTCGGTGGCGAGGGACTCGGATCCAAGGCCGTGACCTACGGCTTCCAGCGGTTCGAGACCCAGTTCATGCTCATCACGGTCGTCATCCTGATCGCCATCGTCACCGCCGTACAGCTCATCGGCGACGGAGTGGTGCGGCTGCTGGCCCGCCGCGGCCGCACCGCCTGAGCGCCACGGTCCGACCGGCCCTCCGCTTCACCCGGCACACCCACAAGCCCGCACTCCTTGTCCGGGCGTCATCACCGCAACACCAGAAAGAGGCACTTTTCGTGCGTAACCACCGCAAGACCATCAAGCTCACCGCGACCGCTGCCGTCACCGCCGCCCTCACCCTCGGCCTGACCGCCTGCGGCACCGCCTCCGACCCGGGCGCCAAGGCCGACTCCGGCGACAAGGCCGCCGATTCCACGCCGCTCGTCGTCGCGGCGTCCCCGACGCCGCACGCGGACATCCTCGAGTTCGTCAAGAAGAACCTCGCCGACAAGGCCGGTCTCAAGCTGGAGGTCAAGGAGTTCACGGACTACGTCCTGCCGAACACCGCCACCCAGCAGGGCCAGGTCGACGCCAACTTCTTCCAGCACAAGCCGTACCTGGACGACTTCAACAAGAAGAACAAGACCACCATCGTCCCGGTGGTCAACGTCCACCTCGAGCCGCTCGGCCTGTACTCCAACAAGGTCAAGACCCTCAAGGACATCAAGCCCGGCCAGACCATCGCGGTCCCGAACGACACCACCAACGAGGGCCGCTCGCTCCAACTGCTCGCCGAGAACGGCCTCATCGCCCTCAAGCCGGGCGTCGGCACCAACGCCAAGCTCTCCGACATCACCGACAAGAAGGGCCTGGAGTTCAAGGAGTTGGAGGCCGCCACCGTGCCCCGAGCCCTGAACGACGTCGACGCCGCCGTCATCAACGGCAACTACGCCATCGAGGCCGACCTCAAGCCCGCGGAGGACGCCCTGGTGCTGGAGAAGGCGGAGGGCAACCCCTACGCCAACTTCCTCGCCGTCAAGGCGGGCAACGAGAAGGACCCGCGCGTCGAGAAGCTCGCGAAGCTCCTCAACTCCCCCGAAGTGAAGAAGTACATCGAGGACACCTACGACGGCTCGGTCATCCCGTCCTTCGGTGCCGCCGCCAAGTAACGGCAACCGTGCGGACCTTGCGCCGCTCCTCGTGAACGAGGGCCCCGTGCACCGGTGGGTGCACGGGGCCCTCGGCGTGTCTTCCGGGGTACCGACCCGGCCATGCACATCCAGCGCGCGATGCTGCATGCTGTGCCTTTACGGCCTTCACGACTTCACGACTTCTCGACTTCTCGACGGTCTTCGGCATGGAGCTGCGCATGACTACCACCTTTCCGGACATCTCCATCAGCACGGAGCGGTTGGTGCTGCGCGCGTTCGAACCAGCCGACGCCCCGGCCCTCGCCGAGATGATGAACGACGAGCTGGTCGCTGCCTGGACGGCGGTGCCTCAGCCCTACACAGAGGCTGCAGCCCGTGGGTGGATCACCGAATACGCGCCCACCGAACGTGTCGCGGGCCGTGGCATAGACCTCGCCGTCACCGAGTTCCTCACCCAGCGCCTGGTCGGTGTGGTCCAGCTGAGCAAGACGGACTGGCGGGTGCGCTCCACCGAGATCTCGTACGTCATCGCCCCCTGGGCCCGAGGCGAGGGCTACGCGTCGGAGGCGGCACTCGCCACCGCCCAGTGGCTCTTCCGCGATCAGAAGTTCGAGCGCCTCGAGGTACGCACGGCCGCGGACAACGCCGCCTCCCAGCAGGTCGCCCAGAAGATCGGCTGCATCAGCGAGGGCGTCCTGCGCAACGCCTTCATAGCCCGCACCCAGACCGAGAGCGGCTGGGCCGACATCCGGACCGACCTGATCGTCTGGAGCCTGCTCCCCGAGGACATCGAGGGCGTGGCCGACCAGATGGACGATGCCGGATATTCCACCTTCGCCGACTGGAACTGATACCAGGTACGCTCACGACCTGCGACAACGCCGACGACAACGCCGGCGACCTCAGCGACTCCAGGAGACAGACGACGATGGCCGACCGGGTCACGGTGATCGGCTGGGACGGTTCCCCCCTCACCTCCGCCGCCAGGTCCGCCCTTGCCGCCGCCACGCTGGTCGCCGGCGCCGCCCACCACCTGGCGCTTCCCGAGGTACCCGCGAGCGCCGAGCGCATCCGGCTCGGCAGCGTCGACCTGGCCGCCCGCAGGATCGCCGGGCACCGGGGGAGCCCCGTCGTCCTCGCCGACGGCGACCCCGGCTTCTTCGGTGTCGTACGCACCCTGCGCGCCCCCCGGCACGGACTCGAGGTCGAGGTCGTCCCCGCGGTCTCGTCCGTGGCCACCGCCTTCGCCCGCGCCGGGATGCCCTGGGACGACGCCCAGGTCGTCGTGGCCCACGGCCGTACGCTCCGGCGCGCCGTCAACGTTTGTCGCGCGCACACCAAGGTCGCCGTCCTCACCTCGCCGGGTGCCGGCCCGGCCGAGCTCGCCCTCCTCCTCGAGGGCGTCCATCGCACCTTCGTCATCTGCGAGGAGCTCGGCACCGAGCGCGAACAGGTCACCGTGCTCACCTCCGACAAGGTCGCCGACCACAGCTGGCGCGACCCGAACGTCGTCATCGTCCTCGGCGGTGCGGCTTCGGTGCCGGGCGGGGGCTGGGTGGCAGGACGCGACCCCGGCTATCCCTCGCAGGTACGCGGCTGGGCCCGGCCCGCCGAGCCCGCTCGGGAGATCGCCGGCGAGCACGGCCGCGAGCACATCCGCGAGGACGTCCGGGTCCCGCTCGGCGAGGGCGAGTCGGCACAGCTGCGCGCCGCACAACTGGCCCGCCTCGGCCCCCGCCTCGGCGACCTCGTCTGGGACATCGGCTGCGGCAGCGGGGAGCTGGCCGCCGACGCGGCCCGCTTCGGTGCCGCGGTCATCGCGGTCGACGACGACCCCGCCGCCTGTCTCCGTACGGAGGCCGCCGCACGACGCCACGGCGTCCAGCTGCAGACCGTTCAGGGCCGTGCGCCGCACGTGCTGGAACGGCTCCCCGAGCCCGATGTCGTACGCATCGGCGGCGGGGGAGTGCCCGTGGTCACCGCCTGCGCCGACCGGCGCCCCGAGCGCATCGTCACCCACGCCTCCACGCGCGACGAGGCCGAGGCGATCGGCACGGCCCTGGCCGACGGCGGCTACACCGTCGAATGCGCCCTGCTCCAGTCCGTCGAGCTGGACCCCGCCGACGCCTGGTCGGAGCGCGAGCGCTCGGTCGTCTTCCTGCTCGCCGGCCACCGGCGGGATCAGGCCCTCTGACGCCCCCTGGGCCGGGCGTCGAACGCGGCGCGGTAGGCTGGCCGATCGTTGTACCGCTGCCGGTCGTTCGTCGATTCGTTCGTCAATATCCGGAAAAGGGGACTGTTTTGGGTCCCGCTGTGGTACGGCGCGACCGGGGGATGCGCAACGTGGCGCAGTCCACAGCGAACCGTGGCGGATCCTGCTGTCACAGGGGCGAACGGCCACGAGAATGCTTGATGTCTGTGGGTATTCGTGCCGCGCGGCGCACACGCTCGTTCTTGTAATGGCGGGCGCCGTGTGTGCCGATCGGGCGCCCCGGGCGAGGGTCTGAAGGAGCACAACCGATGGGCGAGGGGTACGCATGACCGACACCGGCCAGATCTCGGGCGAGGGGCTGCCGGAGAACGCAGGCATGGTGGCGCAGCCGGGCATCCCCGCTCCGGGCGCGTACACCTACCTCGACCCCTCCGACCACGTGGCCGAGACCGCCGTCGAGGACGACGACCTGCTGCTGATGCCGGGAGCGCAGGGCGCGTGGAGCGAGCCGCAGCCGATGGCTCCGCCGGCCGTGACCGCGCCATCCGCCGCGCCGCATGCCGCTTCCGTGGTGCCTCGGGCCCCGGCTCCGGCCCCCGCTGTGCAACTGCCCGTGGACGGCGCGGCTCCGGGCGCTGCCGCTGCGGCGGTCCAGGCGGCCGTGCAGCAGGCCGCGCCGCAGCCCGTCGTGCCGGTGGCGCCCGCGCCGATGATGCCCGAGCCGATGATGGCCGAGCCGGCGATGGCCGAACCCGGCACGGTCGAACCCGTGATGGCCGAGCCCGTCGCGCCGGCCGCCCGGGAGCCGATGGCTTATGAGCAGGCCGTGGCCGAGCCGGCCGTCCCCGTACCTCACCAGGCCGCGCCCGAGCCGACGCTGCACGAGGCGGGGGCTTACGAGGCGGGGGCCCACGAGGCCGGTGTGCACGAGGCCGGTGTGCACGAGGCGGGTGCGCACGAGGCCGGCGGCCGGGACTCCGGTTCGCTCGACCTCGGTGGCGTACGTGTCCCGCCCCCCGCACCGGCGCCCACGCCGTCCCCGGCGCGCCGTCCGCTCCACATGGGCCCGCCCGTGCCCGACGCCACCGGTGGTGTCGTGCGCTCCCTGTCGGACCGCGGCCCGGCCGGTCAGCCGGCAGGCGCGGCAGGCCACACGCCGCCGAACCCCGTGCCCGTCCGTCACGTGGGCCCGCCGACCACGGGTCCCGAGTACCTCGACGTGGCGCGCGAAGCGGCGGCGGTCCTCGCCGCGCCGCAGCTGGGCGAGATTCCGGCGCAGGCTGCGGCTCCGTGGACCCCTGCGGCCGCCGCTCCCGCAGAAACGGTCGTCCCGGAGGCCGTTCAGGTCGCCTCCGGCACGGCCCTGGCGGCCCCGGCCGTTGCTGTTTCCGAGGCGCCGGCCGGTGCCCTTGCCGAGGCACCCGGGGAGGCTTGGGCCGAGGTCCCCGTCAGGGCCTCGGAGCCCGTACCCGTGGTTGAGTTCGTGCCCGTGGACGGCTCCCTTCCGACCACGCCGCACCTCGCCCCGACGCCGGTCGCTGTGATGGTGGCGGCCGAGGAGGAGCCTGTCGCGCCTGAGCCCGTGGCCGTCGCGCCCGAACCGGAGGCAGTGGAACGGGCCGCCGAGCCGGTGGAGGCGACAGTGGAGCCCGTTTTCGCGGACGAGCCGGCCGGGCCCGCCGAGCAGTCCGCCGTCGCTGAGCTTGCCTCGGAGGTGCCCGTGTCAGGAGTGCCCGTATCAGAGCAGCCGGTGTCGGAGCAGCCCGTGTCCGAGGAGGCCACTCCCGCACCCGAGCCGGAGCCCGAGGCGATCGCTGTCGTACCCGCTCCGCGCAACGGCGACGACAACGACAACGTGCCGGCCGCGCAGCAGTCGGAGGAGCCCACGGGCGTGCCCGAGCCGCTCGACGAACCGGCGGAGCCGCAGGCCGCCGAGGGGCCGGAGCCTCCCTCGGAGCCGGTCGTCCCGGACGAGGACGCCGTCACGAGGACCGGCAGCACATCCGTTCCCGTTCCCGCTTCCGCTCCTGCCCCCGGCTACGACGACGCCGAGCGCGAGGCCGTACTCCGCGTCATGCGTGAGCGCCGCGACATCCGCAACGGCTTCCGCTCCGACCCCATCCCGCACGAGGTGCTCCTCCGGGTCCTCGAGGCCGCCCACACCGCGCCCAGCGTCGGCCACTCGCAGCCCTGGGACTTCGTGGTCATCCGTTCCGCCGAGACGCGCCGCACGATGCACGAGCTGGCGCAGCGTCAGCGCGAGGCGTACGCCAAGTCGCTGCCGAAGGGCCGGGCGAAGCAGTTCAAGGAACTGAAGATCGAGGCGATCCTCGACACGCCCGTGAACATCGTGGTCACCGCCGACCCGACACGCGGCGGCCGCCACACCCTCGGCCGGCACACCCAGCCGCAGATGGCCCCGTACTCCTCGGCCCTCGCCGTCGAGAACCTCTGGCTCGCCGCCCGCGCCGAGGGCCTCGGGGTCGGCTGGGTCAGCTTCTTCGACGAGCGCGAGATGGTCCGCGCGCTCGGTCTCCCGGAGCACCTCGAGGTCGTGGCGTACCTGTGCGTCGGTTACGTCGACGAGTTCCCCGAGGAGCCCGAGCTGATGCAGGCGGGCTGGTCCAAGCGCCGCCCGCTGTCCTGGGTCGTCCACGAGGAGACGTACGGCCGCCGCGCCCTGCCCGGTGAGGAGCCGCACGACCTGCTCCAGGAGACCGTCTCCAACATCCGCCCGCTGGACGCCAAGGCGCTCGGCGAGGCATGGGAGCGGCAGAAGCGGATGACCAAGCCCTCCGGGGCGCTCGGCATGCTGGAGATCATCTCCGCGCAGCTCGCCGGGCTCTCCCGGATGTGCCCGCCGCCGATCCCGGAGCCCGCGGCGGTCGCGATCTTCGCGGGTGACCACGGGGTGCACGCCCAGGGCGTGACCGCCTGGCCCCAGGAGGTCACCGGCCAGATGGTCGCCAACTTCCTCGGCGGCGGAGCGGTCTGCAACGCCTTCGCGAACCAGGTCGGCGCGGAGGTGTGCGTCATCGACGTCGGCGTGGCGTCCGACCTGCCGGCCACGCCCGGACTGCTGCCGCGCAAGGTCCGCCCCGGCACGGCCGACTTCACCACGGGACCGGCGCTCACCCGCGAAGAGGTGCTCGCCGCGATCGAGGTCGGCATCGAGACGGCCCGCGATCTGGTCGCCGCCGGCAACAAGGCGCTGCTCACCGGTGAGATGGGCATCGCCAACACCACGGCGTCGGCCGCGCTGATCTCCGTGTACACGGGCGTGGACGCGGCGGAGGTGACGGGGCGCGGCACCGGCATCAACGACGAGATGCACGCGCGGAAGGTCGATGTCGTCCGGCGCGCGCTGGACCTCCACCGGCCCGACCCCGCCGACCCGGTCGGCGTCCTCGCGGCGGTGGGCGGTCTGGAGCACGCGGCTCTGGTCGGCTTCATCCTCGGTGGCGCGTCGTTGCGTACGCCGGTCGTCCTGGACGGCGTGTCGGCGGGCGCCGCGGCGCTGGTCGCCCGGGCGGTCGCGCCCGAGGCCCTCGCGGCCTGCATCGCGGGCCACCGCAGCGCGGAGCCCGGCCACGTCGCGGCCCTCAACAAGCTGGGCCTGCGTCCCCTGGTCGACCTCGACCTCCGCCTGGGCGAGGGCACGGGCGCGCTCCTCGCCCTCCCGCTCGTCCAGAGCGCGGCCCGAGCGATGCACGAGGTCGCGACATTCGACTCGGCGGGCGTCACGGAGAAGTAGCCCGCTGCCGGTTGCGCGCACCGTGCGGCGTGACGTGGTGCGGCACCACGTCACGCCGCACGTGTCCGTCCTCGATCGCCGGACGGGCTCGGCCCGCCGTGGTTCGTGGGCAGGCGTTCCGCCCGGGGCGCCGGGCCGCGCAGGATCGGCCGCGCCCACCCCGGTGCCCGGCGACCGCGACGCCGTATCGTGGTCGCGAGGAGCCTCATCCCTGTCCCCACCAGCCGCTTCACCGTCGCAGCGGCCCGCACCGCCCCTCCCGAGGAGCCGCACCGCCATGGCCGAGCACGTCGACGTCGAGCACGCGCAAGATCACCCGCAGGCGCAGGAGCACCCCGCGTACCCCGTAGGACTCCGCCTCTCCGGGCGCCGCGTCGTCGTCATCGGCGGCGGCCAGGTCGCCCAGCGCCGCCTCCCGGCGCTCATCGGGGCCGGTGCCGACGTCACGCTGATCTCGCCGTCGGCGACGCCCTCCGTCGAGGCCATGGCGGAGGCCGGCGAGATCACGTGGACGAAGCGCCGCTACGCGGAGGGGGACCTCGCCGACGCGTGGTACGTGCTCGTCGCCACCTCCGACCCCGTCGCCAACGCGGCCGCGTCCGCCGAGGCCGAGCGCACCAGGACCTGGTGCGTACGCTCCGACGACGCCGAGGCGGCCACCGCCTGGACCCCGGCCACCGGCCGCAGCGAGGGTGTGACCGTCGCCGTCCTCACCGGAAAGGACCCCCGCCGCTCCGCCGCCGTGCGCGACGCCATCGTCGAGGGCCTCCGCGACGGTTCCCTCGCCGCACCGCAGCACCGTGCCCGCGCCCCCTTCGTCGCCCTGGTCGGCGGCGGTCCCGGCGACCCGGACCTGATCACGGTCAGGGGCCGCCGCCTCCTCGCCGAGGCCGACGTCGTCATCGCCGACCGCCTCGGGCCGCGCGACCTGCTCGACGAACTCCCCCCGCACGTCGAGGTCATCGACGCCGCGAAGATCCCGTACGGCCGCTTCATGGCCCAGGAGGCCATCAACAACGCGCTCATCGAGCACGCCAAGGCGGGCAAGTCGGTCGTCCGTCTCAAGGGCGGTGACCCGTTCGTCTTCGGCCGTGGCATGGAGGAGGCCCAGGCGCTCGCCGAAGCGGGCATCGCCTGCACGGTCGTCCCCGGAATCTCCAGCTCCATCTCGGTGCCGGGCGCCGCGGGCATTCCCGTCACACATCGGGGCGTGGCCCACGAGTTCACGGTCGTCAGCGGCCATGTCGCGCCGGAGGACCCGCGTTCCCTCGTCGACTGGAAGTCGCTCGCCAAGCTGACCGGCACCCTCGTGATCCTCATGGGCGTCGACAAGATCGGTGCGATCGCGGAGGCGCTGATCGCCCACGGCAAGGCGCCCGACACCCCGCTGGCCCTCGTCCAGGAGGGCACGACGGCCGCCCAGCGCCGCGTGGACGCCACGCTCGCCACGGTGGCCGAGACCGTCAGGACCCAGGACGTCCGGCCCCCGGCCGTCATCGTCATCGGCGACGTCGTCGCCGAGGGCCCACAGAAGTAACCAACGGTAACCAATCCGCGCCCCAGCCGTTGGCACCACCCCCCGGACAAGGCAGTATCACCCTGTGGCTGATCTCATCACCGTCGACGATCCCGATGACCCGCGTCTGCGCGACTACACGGGCCTGACCGACGTCGAGCTGCGACGCAAGCGCGAGCCCGCGGAGGGCCTCTTCATCGCCGAGGGCGAGAAGGTCATCAGGCGGGCCAAGAGCGCCGGTTACGAGATGCGGTCGATGCTGCTCTCGGCCAAGTGGGTCGACGTCATGCGCGATGTGATCGACGAGCTGCCCGCCCCCGTGTACGCCGTGAGCCCGGAGCTCGCCGAACGCGTCACCGGCTACCACGTGCACCGCGGCGCGCTCGCCTCGATGCAGCGCAAGCCGCTGCCGGCGGCCGACGAGCTGCTCCGGACCACCCGCCGGGTCGTGGTCATGGAGGCCGTCAACGACCACACCAACATCGGCGCGATCTTCCGCAGCGCGGCCGCGCTCGGCATGGACGCGGTACTTCTCTCGCCCGACTGCGCGGACCCGCTCTACCGCCGCTCGGTGAAGGTCTCCATGGGCGCCGTCTTCTCCGTGCCGTACGCACGCCTGGACACCTGGCCCAAGGGCCTGGAGACGGTACGGGGGGCGGGCTTCAAGCTGCTCGCCCTCACCCCGGACGAGAAGGCGTCGGCCATCGACGAGGCGGCTCCGCACCGGATGGACCGGGTCGCGCTGATGCTCGGCGCCGAGGGCGACGGACTGTCCACGCAGGCCCTGGTGGCGGCGGACGAGTGGGTGCGGATCCCCATGGCGCACGGCGTCGACTCGCTCAACGTGGGCGCGGCGGCCGCGGTCGCCTTCTACGCGGTCGCGGCGGGCCGCCCCGACAACCTCTAGGCCCGGACTTCGCAGGTCACCCGTTAGTGACGGCTCGACGCATGATCGTTGTCCGTTCCCGGCCGCTGTCGAGCCGACAGGGATACGTCCGCACCCAAGTCGACCGCTGCTTGACCGGCTGCGACCGCTCGATCTCCACGAACGAGGGACCTGCGAACTACGGATCTGGGCGAGGAGCCGCGCTCCGTCGGGCCTAGCCCCGCAGGCCCTGCGCCAGCGTGATCCCCAGCGCCACGACCAGGGTCACCACGACGAACACGAAGATCCGCTGACGCAGCAGCCGCGGATTGGCGGGCCTGCGCCCGGTGGACGTCGTCCGCACCCCGGGCCGGGAGGGAGCGGTACGGCTGCCCGTACCCGCGCCACCCCGGGACTGCGACGGTCGCGAGTCCCCCGTACGCGGCGACGAAGGACGCGAATTCCCCGAGGGACGCGACTGATGCGGCGGACGCGACACCCGGTCCCGGGGTGGGGGAGCCCCCGCGGCCCCCGCGGCACGCCCCTGGGTGTTCCGCTCCGTGTAGCGGGCGGTGTGACGCCCGGACGACAGGTCCTGCTCCGCCCGCTCGCGCTGTGCCGGCGGCCGGACGTCGGGCACCAGCCCCTGCGCCTCGCGCGCCGCGATCTCCTTCAGGCGCATCGACAGCTGAAGGGTGCTGGGACGCTGGTCCGGGTCCTTCGCCAGACACGCCCGCAGCAGCGGAGCCAGCGCGTCCGGTACGCCGTGCAGCTGTGGCTCCTCGTGCACCACCCGGTAGAGCATGACCTCGGAACTGCCGTGCCCGAAGGGGGAGTCGCCGGTCGCGGCGTACGCGAGCGTCGCACCCAGCGAGAAGACGTCGGTCGCGGGAGTGACCACGGCGCCGCGCACCTGCTCCGGTGCGAGGAAGCCGGGCGAGCCCACCGCCGTACCGACGTGCGTGAGCGTGGACGCCCCCGTGGCCCAGGCGATGCCGAAGTCGATGATCCTCGGCCCCTTGGGGGAGAGGAGAATGTTGGACGGCTTCAGGTCACGGTGCACGACCCCGGCCTCGTGGACGGCCACCAGGCCCTCCGACAGCGCCGCCCCGATCGCCGCGGTCTCGGCCGCGGCGAGCGAGCCGTCCGCGGCCACCTTGTCGTGCAGCGAGGGCCCCGGCACGTACTGCGTGGCGAACCAGGGACGCTCCGCCTCGAGATCGGCGGCCACGAGGCGGGCCGTGCAGCCTCCCCGGATCCGCCGCGCGGCGGACACCTCGCGGGCGAACCGGGAACGGAACTCCTCGTCCTCCGCCAGATCCGGCCGGATGACCTTCAGCGCCACCCGCTGCCCGCGGCGGTCGGAACCGAGGTACACGACCCCCATCCCGCCCGCGCCGAGCCTCCGGTGCAGCCTGAACGAGCCGACGACACGCGGATCCTCGCGCCGGAGCCGCATCATCGCCATGTCCATCCCCGTCGGCCTGTTGTCCGTTATCCGTTTGACGTGGCACAGCTTACGTATCCGTAGCCCGGTGTGCTCATAGGCCGCGCCCTCGCGGACCCATCGATTGTCAGTGCCGGATGGGAGACTTGAGGGGTGGTCAGGGAGCCGTCGGTCCAAGGCTTCCGGCCCGTGCGATTTCCCAATGGTCCGTCGCAGAAGGGGGATTGGATCGATGAAGGGTGACCGCGTGGAGATAGTCGTGGACGCGGGTGACACGACGAGGACGTACGAAGTGGTGGCAAGCCGGGCGGGGCGCCGGGTGGAGACGGCGGTCCGGCGCGGGGTGGTGGAAGTGAGCGAAGTCACGCGCACCGGGGTGGTGGTGCGGACGGCCCGCTTCATGGCCAACCGGGTGCTGGCGCTGGTCGAGCAGCCGGTGCCGAGGGAGCACTCCTCGGAGGTCCCGCCGGAGTCCGCCAGGCGTCCCCTCCGGGAAGACCCTCAGGCCTAGGTCCACGTCTCCACCCAGGGGAGTACGTGGGCAGCGGGTGGCTCATCCTCCGGGAGGCCCGGTAATCGGTACGCGGGCATGACGCCCGGGGCGTGCCGCCTCCCTAGTGTTGAGGTCAAGCGGCGGGTGAACACTCGTCCCCGAGGTCAGACACTCGCCGCTGCCAACCAGGACAGGAGAGGACCCATGGCGGACACGGCATCGCGGACCATGATCCGCGCGCAGGGACGCAGGGCTTTCGCCGCGTTCGGCGGCCGCCCGTCCGGCCGACGCCACCCGTTGGTGGCGACGGCGATGGTGCTTCCTCTCGCGACCCTGCTCGTCGTCGTCTTCGGCGGCTGGGAAGCAGTGGTCACACAGGCGTCGTCCGTGGGCGTGATGCTGGGGCGCTGAGCGGCGCCCCGGACCCGGGAGAGCGGCCCGGGTCGGGGACATCCCACCCATAACCCCGTGGGGACGGGGGTGCGGCGGACGACAGCGTTCGGCCGGTCAGCTGGGGAGCTGGCCGGCCAACGCCATTTTGCTGAGGGTGCAGGGGGCCACGCCCCCTGCACCACCCCCACCGCGCCGACCGGGCTCATCCGGTGCCGGGCCGGTAGCTGTTGGCGCGGTCGGGTTCGATCCGGTGCCGGCCGGTTGCAGCGGAGGCGGTCGTGGTCGGCCCGTGCCGGGGCGGCTGCCGTCGGGGTCGGCTCCGGGGCTTGTGTCCTGGACTGTCGGTCCTCACCGCGCTCCGCGCGAACTCCGGGCGCCTCTACGTCCGGAACACTGCCCCCCTGCGCGTCCCCCTCGAGGGCGGCCCCGGTCGCCGATGCCCGGTGGGCGGCCGTCCCGCCGGTGGTTTGTGGGCAGTCGTACCTCACGGGCCCGAAGGGCTACGGGGGAGGGTGGGCGCAGACGGACACCCAGCCCGCCCCCGTAAGCTCGCAGGGTGAAGCAGGGCAACGGTACCCTCGTGGGCGTGCTTTCGGAGGTCGCGCGGGGCGCCGCCCACGTGCCGGGTCAGGCGGCCTGCCGGGCCTGCGGGCGCGGGGGCGAGGTGCTGGCCGAGCGCGAGGACGGCGTCGTCGTACGGCACGGGCAGGCCGTCGCCAAGGCGCACGCGGCAGGGATCGACCCCGACGGGCACGACGTGCGTCTCGCCGTCGCTGCGCACCCGCGGCTGGACGGGATCCTGTTGCCACCCATCCCGCATGCCGCCGCCGCGTTCGACGGGCGCCACGTCACCGCCTGGCCCTACGGAACGCCCGTGGACCCCGGCGAGCCCGACGCGGCTCCGTGGGAGGAGGCCGGGGCCCTCCTCGCCCGCCTCCACCGCGTGCCGCTCGACGCGCTGCCCGGCCCGCTGCCGCCCATGCGCGGCCCCGCCAAGGCGGCCGCAGCCGTCGCGCGGGCAGCGGCCGCACACCACCACCCCGCCGCCCGGCCCGTGCTCGACGCCTGGCGCAGGCTGCCCGCCTGGGCCCGTGACGAGGCTCCCCCGCCCCGACCGCCCCGGCTCTGCCACGGGGACCTGCATCTCGGGCAGCTCGTCCGCCACCCCGCAGACGAGGGCCCCTGGCTGCTCATAGACGTCGACGACCTCGGCCTCGGCGATCCCGCCTGGGATCTCGCCCGCCCCGCCGCCTGGTACGCGGCGGGGCTCCTGCCCCCCGATGTGTGGACCCGTTTCCTCACCGCGTACCGAACCGCCGGCGGTCCCGCCGTCCCGCCCGCACCGTACGACCCGTGGCCCCAACTCGACGTTCCCGCACGCGCCCTGACTGTGCAGACCGCGGCCCTCGCCCTGGCCAGGAGCACCGCGGAGGACCGCGATCTCGACGACGTGGAACGGCTGATGGTCGACTCCTGTGCCCGAATTGCCGCGCTCCCGGCCGAGTTGCAGGCATGATCCCGTCGTAGGCTGAGAACACCATCCGAACGGTGAGGAGCTGAGCCCGACCATGCAGTGTCCCAAGTGCCATGCACCCATGCACACCTACAACCGCAACGGCGTCCAGATCGAGCAGTGCAGCGGCTGCCGGGGAATATTCCTCGACTACGGCGAGCTGGAGTCGCTGACCCGCCTGGAGTCCCAGTGGGCGCAGCAGGCCCCGCCTCCGGCCCCGCAGGCCTACCCTGCGCCCGCCGCGCCGGCCTGGGGTGCCCCGCACCACGGCCACCACGGCGGGCACCACCACCAGCGCGGGTTCGGCCGGATGCTCTTCTCCTCCTGACAGAGGAGAGGCACGACGACGGAGCCCCCGGCCGCATCGCGCGGCCGGGGGCTCCGGTCTGTGGACGATACTGGGATTGAACCAGTGACCTCTTCCGTGTCAGGGAAGCGCTCTCCCGCTGAGCTAATCGTCCTCGGGACCACGACCCTGGGGCCGCGGGTACTGCGTGCGCGATACTGGGATTGAACCAGTGACCTCTTCCGTGTCAGGGAAGCGCTCTCCCGCTGAGCTAATCGCGCCGGGACCCTCGCAGGTCCAGTGGACGATACTGGGATTGAACCAGTGACCTCTTCCGTGTCAGGGAAGCGCTCTCCCGCTGAGCTAATCGTCCTTGGAGGTGGAGACGGGATTTGAACCCGTGTAGACGGCTTTGCAGGCCGTTGCCTCGCCTCTCGGCCACTCCACCAGGAGCTGCGGGGGTTCTCGGGAAGATCCCCCACTTCGAGCGGACGACGAGATTCGAACTCGCGACCCTCACCTTGGCAAGGTGATGCTCTACCAACTGAGCCACGTCCGCCTGTCGTTTCCGGCCCGCTCTCGCGTCCCGGCGACGTGTTGAACTCTAGCGGATTCCCGGGCCAGCACAAAAACGCGTTTCCGCAGCGTGCTGAGCTGTGTTCACGGCGGGTTCACCACCGGGTGCGGCTCGCAGCCGTGGGGGACCGCCCCGGAGCAGGGCCGCAGCGGCAGCCACCGGCCCGCCATAGACTCACAGCCGTGCACGACCTCGCTCCTCTGGCCCGCTTCGGCGGCCTCGTCGCAACCGACCTCAGGGACGTCACGAGTGACCCCGAGGCCCTCGACTCCTCCGGCTTCTGGGCCGTCTCGGCCGACTTCGAGGGCCGCCTCACCTGCGCCCGTTTCGGAGACGTGCGCCCGGCGCCGGTTCCCGCGCCGGATCCGGAGGCCTGGCGCGGGCCCGAGGCCGGGGACTGGACGTCGTCGCTGGACCGGGCCGCGTACACGGCGGGCGTACGCCGGATCCGTGAGTACATCGCCGTCGGCGAGGTCTACCAGGCGAACCTGTGCCGGGTCCTGTCCGCGCCCCTGCCCGACCCGGACGCCGCCGACGTCGACGCGCTGACCGCGTTGCTGGCGCGCGGTAACCCGGCCCCGTACGCAGGAACGATCCGGCTGCCCGCGCACGGCGTGGAGATCGCCACCGCGTCGCCCGAGCTCTATCTCCGCCGCGAGGGCCGCAGGGTCGAGTCCGGACCGATCAAGGGCACCGGCCGAACGGCCGCCGATCTGCTCGACAAGGACCATGCCGAGAACGTGATGATCGTGGACCTGGTCCGCAACGACCTGGGGAGGGTCTGCGCCACCGGGTCGGTGACGGTACCCGCCCTCTGCTCCGTCGAGGCCCACCCGGGGCTGGTCCATCTGGTGTCTACCGTGCGCGGCGAGCTCGCCCCCGAGGCGGGCTGGCCCGAGCTGCTGGACGCCACCTTCCCGCCCGGTTCGGTCACCGGCGCCCCCAAGTCGAGCGCCCTGCGGATCATCGAGGCGCTGGAGACGGCGCCGCGCGGGCCGTACTGCGGAGGCATCGGCTGGGTCGACGCCGACCGCGGTACCGGCGAGCTGGCGGTCGGGATACGCACCTTCTGGATCGACCGGGCCCAGGGTGTCCTGCGCTTCGGCACCGGCGCCGGCATCACCTGGGGCTCCGACCCCGAGCGCGAGTGGGAGGAGACCGAGCTCAAGGCATCCCGGCTGCTCGCGGTAGCGTCGGGAACGTACGCGCAGAGTGGGAGGACCGCGTCATGAGGATCTGGGTCAACGGCGGACTGCGGGACGCAGACACCGCGGTGGTGTCCGTGTTCGACCACGGGCTGACCGTGGGCGACGGCATCTTCGAGACCGTGAAGGCGACCGAGGGCCGCACCTTCGCGCTCACCCAACACCTCGACCGGCTCACCCGCTCGGCCCGCGGCCTCGGCCTGCCCGACCCGGACCACGACGAGGTACGCCGCGCCTGCGAGGCCGTCCTCGACGCCAACCCCGTGGCGCTCGGCCGGCTCCGCATCACGTACACCGGCGGGCTCTCGCCGCTCGGCTCCGACCGCGGTGACAAGGGCTCCACCCTCGTCGTCGCCGTCGCCGAGGCCAGGCGCCGCCCCGACACCACCGCCGTGATCACCGTCCCGTGGACGCGCAACGAGCGCGGCGCGGTGGCCGGGCTCAAGACCACCTCGTACGCCGAGAACGTCGTCGCCCTCGCCCGCGCCCATGAGCAGGGCGCCTCCGAGGCGCTCTTCGCCAACACGGTGGGTCGGCTCTGCGAGGGCACCGGCTCCAACGTCTTCGTCGTCCTCGACGGCCAGCTGTACACCCCGCCGCTCTCCTCGGGCTGCCTCGCCGGGATCACCCGTGCGCTGACGGTGGCCTGGACCGGGGCGCTGGAGGCGGACCTGCCGATGGACGCGCTGGACCGGGCCGAGGAGGTCTTCCTGACGTCCACCACGCGCGATGTCCAGGCCGTGCACCGCGTCGACGCCCGTGCGCTGCCCTCCGCGCCCGGTCCGCTGACGGCCAAGGCCATGCGGATCTTCGAGGAGCATGCCGCCGCCGACCCCGATCCGCAGGCCCCGTGAGCCGGTAACCTCGCAAAACCTGGTGACGGGCAGCCGTGGGACAGGTAGAACACCCCTGATGACCACGACCCTGCGGCCGTCCGGGCCGCTTCAGCGGAGCGAGGGCGGTGCCCGTTCGCGTACGTACGACGTATGCGTGAACAGCAGGCCCGTCGGAACGATCGAGCTCGCCACCCATCCCGGGCTCGGCGCGTCGGCGGGCGTCGTGCGGTCCCTGCGGATCGACGAGCCCGACCGGCGGCGCGGGCGGGGTACGGTCGCGGCACTCGCAGCGGAGGAGGTGCTGCGCGGCTGGGGCTGTACGCAGATCCTCACCTCCGTGCCGGCGGAGAACGCCGCGGCGCTGCGCCTGACCACCGCGCTCGGCTACACGGAGCGCGGCCGGAACATGCTCAAGGAGCTGCCGGACGGGCCGCCGCCCCGGCTGCCCGACGGGGTCGAGGGGCGGCCCATGACCGAGGGCGAGTTCCAGGATTGGCTGGCCACCGCGGTCGACAGCTACACGCGTGAATGGGCCACCCGCGGGGTGCCCCACGACGAGGCCCGCGCCAAGTCCGAGGCCGACCACCGCGATCTTCTCCCCGACGGCCTCGCGACCCGCGGCGCCTGGATCGACGTCCTGGTCGCGGACGCGGACGGCACGGTCGTCGGGCACGTCTGGCTCGCCGAGCGCGAGGTCCGTCCGGGGGAGCGGGGCGCGTACGTGTACGACGTCGAGGTCGGGGAGCCGTACCGGGGCCGGGGGTACGGGCGGGCGCTCATGCTCCTCGCGGAACGGGTCGCGCGTGCGGAGGCGGGGGCGTCGCTGCTCGGGCTGCACGTCTTCGCGGGGAACGCGCCGGCACTCGGGCTGTACGAGTCGCTCGGTTACCGGACGTCTCAGATCCACTACTACAAGCAGATGCTGTAGGGGACCGGACGGACACGCGTGCCGCCGGCACCTCGCGACCCGCCGGCCCCCGCGCTACGCGTCCGGCGACCCCGTCGCGAGGAGGCGGTCGGCGATCTCCTCGACGCGCTCGCGCAGGCCCTCCTGGCTCTTGCCGCCGTCGAGACGCTCACCGCCGATCACGTACGTCGGCGTGCCCGTCACCCCGATCGCCTTGCCCTCGGCCTGGTCGGCGTCGACGATCAGGATGTGGCGGCCGTCGACGAGGGCGGTGTCGAACTCCTCCGCGTCCAGGCCGAGTTCGCGCGCGGCCTCCACGAGGAACGGTTCGCCCTCGCGGTCCAGCTCCTCGGCCCGGTGGAGCACGGCCTCCACGTACGCCCAGCCCCGGCCCTGCACGATGGCCTCCTCGGCGGCCTGCGCGGCGGCGAAGGAGTGTTTGTGCTTCTCCAGGGGGAAGTGGCGGAGCCGCAGCTCGAGCCGGTCGCCGTAGCGTTCGCGCAGTGCGCCCAGATCGGTGAGGGCGGAGCGGCAGTCGGGGCACTGCAGCTCGCACCACACGTCCAGGACGAGGGGCTCGGAGGGGGAGGTGTCGCTCATGGACCCAGTCTCCCAGCCGCGCGCGGGCCGGCCCAACCGGGACCTGGGGAGGAGCCGTGTCCCGGAGATCTCCCTGAGGTACGCGCGGACCGTGGCCGGTAGGGGCCGGGGCGGTGCAGGATGGAAGGGACGTTCCCACCCGTACAGGCCTTGTGGAGGACCGGATGCTTGCCGAGACCATTTGTTCCGCGGTGTCCGCGGCCGGGCTGGGCATCGCCGCGGTCACGGCGTACCGGAGGCGGTTCAAGACCGCGACCCGCATCGTCGCGTATGCGCTCGTGCCGCTCGGCCTGGTGCTGACGGGTGCTGTCGAGTGGATCGCCTCGACGGCCTTCAGCCCGGCGGCCTGGGTGGGCGTCGGCGTGCTCGGGCTCGCGTGGGTGCTCTTCATGACGACCCGCGCGGTGGAGCGCCGCTCGCTCGGCAGGGCCGCCAAGGGCGGCGCGCGCCAGGGGGCGATCGCCCCGTCGGCCTCCGCCCCGGCGTCCGGCTCGGCCCCGGCCGTCGGCAAGGCGTCCCGGCCCGCGGCCCCGCCGAAGGGGAAGCCGCGCACCGCCGGCCAGGACGACGACTTCAGCGACATCGAGGCGATCCTGAAGAAGCACGGCATCTGACCGGCAGGCGCCGGAACCCGCGCCGGCTGCGACTCCTGCCGCCAACATCCACATCAGTGCGACGAGTTGACGCGCCCGCGGCACCCGTCGGGCGCCCCGGGGCGG
The DNA here is from genome assembly GCF_053594115.1 of Streptomyces sp. NPDC001970. Lineage (NCBI taxonomy): Bacteria > Bacillati > Actinomycetota > Actinomycetes > Kitasatosporales > Streptomycetaceae > Streptomyces > Streptomyces sp. NPDC001970. Next base: position 106,869 of record NZ_JBSFDW010000010.1, read on the forward strand.
TCGGCACCACGGATGTGATGAACTCGCCGCATCGGAAGGCGTGTTGTTCGATCATCGCGGGGCGCGCTGCGACATCATCGCCCCGAGATGCTGGATACCTCCCGGGGCCAGACCCCCGCCCCCGCCGACGAGCCGCGTGGTTGTCTCTTCGCGCTCTCTCAGCCGCCCCTGATGATCTTTCTCGCGGTGATCGGCTGTCTGCTGCTCATCGCCTCGGTCCACGACCTGTTTCTGCTGTGAGCCCTGCCGGGCGCACGACGACCGTCAGCCGGCGGCCGCTTCCTTGCGGCGCGCACGGTACGCGGCGACGTGCAGACGGTTGCCGCAGGTGCGGCTGTCGCAGTAGCGGCGGGAGCGATTGCGCGAGAGGTCGACGAAGGCGCGCCCGCAGTCCGGCGCCTCGCAGCGGCGCAGCCGCTCCTGCTCTCCCGCGACGAGGATGAAGGCCAGCGCCATGCCGCAGTCGGCGGCGAGGTGGTCGGCGACGGATGCGCCGGGCGCGAAGTAGTGGACATGCCAGTCGTAGCCGTCGTGGTCGGTCAGCTGCGGGGTGGTGCCCGCGGCGGCGACGAGCTGGTTGATCAGCTCGGCCGCGGTGCGGGGGTCCTTCGCCGCGAAGACCCCCGCGAAGCGGGCCCGCACCTCGCGTACGGCGTCGAGATCGGCCTCGCCCAGCTCACCCACGCCGCTGACGTTGTGGCTTCGTACGAATTCGTACAGCGACGAGACGTCCCTGAGCTCATCGCCCTCTGCCTGCTCCGGCGCGGTGTTCACCAGATCGACGACGGTGTCGAGCGCGATGCGGGTGTCGTGGGGGATCAGCACGATTCGCTCCCTGGCCTGCTGCGGGCGGGCGTCGCCCACCGAATTGCGCTGACTCTAGCGTCTCGCTCACGAACGCGACGGCGCCGTCACTGCGGGGTGATCCGCAGTGACAGCGCCGCCGTATGCCGTATGCCGTATGTGGTTGTCCGCGCGGCGCCGTCTCCCCGAGTCGGACGGCGCCGGGCAGCCCTCGGTCTGGCTCAGCTTTCGGCCAGGATGTGCGAGAGCTCCGTGTCGAGATCGAAGTGACGATGCTCGGTGCCCGGTGGCACCGCGGCATCGGTCCGCTTCAGGAAGGACTCGAGGGCCCGTGCCGGGGCCTCGAGCAGGGCTTCGCCCTCCGGGGAGCTCAGCGCGATGCAGACGACGCCCTGGCCATGACTGCGCGACGGCCAGACTCTGACGTCGCCGGTGCCGGTGGGCCGGTGCAGCCCCTCGGCGAGGAGATCGCGGGCGAACACCCACTCGACCGTCTCCTCGGCTCCGGTATGGAAGGTGGCGTGCACGGCATAAGGATCGGCCGTGTCATACCGCAGGCCCGCGGGTACAGGCAGTGAGGACTCGCTCGATACAACGAGGCGCAGGTGCAGCTCGCAGCTGACCGTGGTGTTCATAAGCGCCAGGGCCTTTCGCTCAGTGTGCGCTCGGGGATTCGCACGTCGGCGAAATCGACATGCCACCTACGGTGCCGTTGTAAACCCCTCTGTCTGTTTTGTGATCCTTGAGGTACCCCGTACGGAGGAGCCGGACCTACGACTGTGCGGTCATGCCGGAGAGGCCTCCCGTCAGGTACTTTGGGGATCATGAATGCGGAGAGTGACGAGCGGGAGAACGCGGCCGCGGCGTCGGCCGCGGAACCCGCCACGGGGGACGTGACCGCGGGTGCGAGCGAGGACGAGGCGGCGCAGGAGCGACCGCTCGGATCCCGGGCGCCCGAGTTCGTGAAAGCGCGCAGGACGCTGCACCTCAGCTGGCAGGTCGGCGTGTTCGTCGTCGGACTCGCCGTCGTGGTGGCCGGCGTGATCATGCTGCCGCTGCCAGGGCCCGGCTGGCTGGTGATCTTCGGTGGCATGGCGATCTGGGCCACCGAGTTCGTCTGGGCGCAGCTCGTGCTGCGCTGGACGAAGCGGAAGGTGACCGAGGCCGCACAGCGGGCGCTCGACCCGAAGGTGCGCCGGCGCAACATCATCCTCACCACGGTGGGCCTGGTGATCATGGGCGTACTGATCGGGATCTACATCTGGAAGTTCGGCATCGTGATGCCTTGGAAGATCGACGAGTGACGCCGCGGTGATGGCCCTGCCGGTCGTCGCAGCGACGGCCCGATGGTCAAGGAGCGCCGCTGACATGCGGTAATGTTTGCGGTGCACCGGGCGATTAGCTCAGTGGGAGAGCGCTTCGTTCACACCGAAGAGGTCACTGGTTCGAACCCAGTATCGCCCACCACCCGGACCGAAGGCCCCGGAGACCGAGTCTCCGGGGCCTTCGGCATTTCACCCGTTCGGCCCATCGGTGCGGCCCCGCCCACCGCCTCCGGACATCACCGCATCCGGCTCAGGGTCTCCCGGAGTCTGCGGGCGTCGCGCAGGCGCTGCTCGTACGTCGCGCCGACCGCGAGGAGCAGCAGTCCGGCGAGGGCGGGCGGCAGCCAGCGCGGCAGCGCGCCGACGACCTGGACCACATACGGGGCGAGCTCGTGCAGGGCGTCCAGCGTCAGGGTCAGACCGCCCAGCACCAGCAGGGCCTGCAGCCGCAGCCGGGCGCCGGCCAGCGTGACCGCGAGCGCGGCAGCACCGAGGAGCAGCGGACGCAGCCAGTGCGCGTCCCACCAGGCCGCGAGCAGGCTCGGTACGAGGGTCGCGGCCAGGCCGGGACCGTATGCGACCCACGACGAGGCCTCCGGGTCCTTGCGCCGCCGCAGCAGGCCGACGGCGAGCGCCGGAACGGTCACCGGGAGGGTGTACGCCTCCGGCGCGGACACCTCCGAGGCCGCGAGGCGGACCCAGGTGGCCGCCACGAACAGCACCGCCGCGGCGTACCCGGCGGCGGGGCGCCGCTCGGCCCGTACCGCCGTGCCCGCCGCGACGACGCCCGCGAGGGCCAGCACAAGCGCGAGCGTGGGGGCGTGCGGCACCGCCAGACCGATCGCGACCAGTGCCGCGGCGGCACCGGTGAGCTCGACGGGCAGCGCGACCGGGTGGTTGCGCAGCCGCGCCCCGAGCAGTGCGGCGGCGGCGGGTACGGCGAGGAGTGCGAGGGCCACGTGGTGTGCGGGCAGCCCGGCGGCCGCGGCCGTGGCCCCGACCTGACCGGCCGTCCACACGACCGTGGTGCATGCCAGAACGGCCTGGACGGCGCCCCGTGCCATGAGCGCCGCCGCGACCGTCGCGACGGCCAGCACACCGAGCACGGCGAACGTAGCGGGCCGTGTGGTCAGCCCCATCAGCGCGACGCTCAGCCCGCCGGCCAGGCCGCAGACGAGCGCGGTGACGGCCGTGGCGTCCGGGCCGGCACGCCCTGTTCCGGCCGCGTCGGCTCCGGTCCCGGGGGTGTCGCCTTCCACCGGCTCCCGGTTCGGGACGCCGGCCCGGAGTGCCGCCCGGGCCAGCGCCGCCGACACCACCGCGAGCTCCACGGCCGACGTGGCCGCGTACGGCAGGGACAGGGCCGCGGGCACGGTGAACGCGGCGCTCCAGGCGAGGACGAGCGCGGCGCAGGACATCGCGGTACGGGGGAGCGCGACGGCCGGGAGCAGGCGGGGCGCCGCCCACAGGCTCGCGGCCACCACGGCCAGGACCAGCGGGGCGGTGCCCATGTCCGGCAGAAGCGGGGTGAGGTCGCGGGCGCCGGACCAGACGTCGTCGACGACCGCCACCGGCGCCGACAGCGCGGTCGCCGCGTACGGCAGGGCCCAGGCGGCCGAGGCACCGTGGACCACGGCCGACGCGAGACCGAGGCCGGTCAGCATGGGGCGCGGTGCCCGGATCCGTACGACCGGAAGTAGCGCGACGGCGCACAGCAGATACGCGGGCACGCCCCACTCGTCCGGCACCGCCGCGCGGAGCACGCCGCCGACACCCGCGATCACGGCCAGGCCCGCCACGACGGCCGTCGCCACCACGGCCGGCCCCGTCGCGGGCGATGTGCGCGTCGCGGTCTGCTGCCCGCTCGGCGGCTCCTGCGGCGATGCCGCCGGCGCACGCCAGGCCGCGACCAGCGCGAGACCGGCGGCCGCGAGGAGCAGGACGCCCGGCTCCACGGCCTCCGCCGCTGTCCCTGCCGTCACCGAGAGCCAGAGCCCGGTCAGCAGCGACCAGCCACCGGTCACCACCGCGCCCGCGACCGCGAGACCCCGGACTGCCGCCGGCTTCGCGGTGAGCGCGATCGCGACGTCGATCGCGGCGGTGGTCAGCGTCGCCCACGCGATCGTCCAGGCGCTCGCATCCGCCGCCAGCGCCCAGAGCGGCAGCGGCAGTTGTACGGTCACCACGGCCACCGGCAGCGGTATGCGCAACGTGCGCAGCGCCAGCCCGTACGCCGCCCACAACGCGGCCAGCACGCCGGAGGCGACGGCCGCGTACGCCACGGCGTGCGTGTGCGGCAGGGCCGCGCGGCGCAGGGCGTACGCATCCAGGACCATCAGGACCAGGCCGAGCGCCGCCACCGATTCGGCGGTCGACGTGAGCCCGCGCCGCAGCAGCAGGACCGGTGTGGCGAGAGCCGCCACCGTCACCGCGCCGAGCACCAGGGACCGTCCGCCGATGCCCATATGACCCCAGCTGACCAGGGTGAAGGCGATCGCGGCGATGGTCAGCAGGATCCCGCCGAGGGTGAGCAGCACATTCTGCGCGCTCGGCGGCGAGGTCTCGGCGGTGGGGCGCGAAGGCCACACAGGGCCCCCGGGACGGGCCGGCCCCCAGGGCGCGGCCGTGGCCGCGGACTTCGGCTGCTGCTGCGCCTGCAGTGACTGCAGCGTCTGCACCAGCCATGCCCTGCGGGTGAGCAACTGGGCGCGTCGCGCGTCGAGTTGGGCCAGCTCACCGTCGAGGAGCCGCAGTTCCTCGGCGGGCGGCAGTACATTCTCCATGCGGAGCAGTGTGGTGTGCGACACAAGACTCCGATATGCGCGCGGATACTCAGGCGGATACTCAGATCACGCGTGAGTACGCCCTTCGCGGCGCAGACTCCGGACATGGACTGGCACCACTACCGCTTCCGCAGCATCTGGGAACTGCCCGCCCTGCCTCGCCTCGTCTACGCCGTTCTGGAACGAGCCGAGGACTATCCCCGCTGGTGGCCGCAGGTCCGCGAGGTCATCCCCATCGACGACCGCAGCGGCACCGCCCGCTTCCGCTCCGTCCTGCCCTACGACCTCGTCGTCACCCTCCATGAGCGCCTGCGGGACCCCGACGCCGGGATTCTGGAGGTGGAGCTGTCCGGCGACCTGGTCGGCAGGGCCCGCTGGACGCTGGTGCCGCGCATCGGCGGAGGCACCCGCGCCCGCTACGACCAGGAGGTGGAGGTGCGGCGCAGGCTGATGCGGCTGCTGGCCGTGCCGGGCCGGCCGGCCTTCCGGGCCAATCACGCGTTGATGATGCGGGCCGGGCGGCGGGGGCTCACCGCGTATCTGCGGGGAGCCCCGAAGGGAGTTTGAAGGAAACCCGCCGGTACCTGTATGGTTCAGTGCGTTCCCGGGCGATTAGCTCAGTGGGAGAGCGCTTCGTTCACACCGAAGAGGTCACTGGTTCGAACCCAGTATCGCCCACCGGGAGAGGCCGGTCCGTCAGTCGACGGACCGGCCTCGATCTATTTCCGGGCCCGCATGGTCGGGGTGGCCGGGACGGTGGGTGTGCCGCGCGCGGCTGCGTGAGCTGTACCCATGGGACGGCAGGGCGGATTCGCCACGCTCCGGGCCCCGGCAGGGCGTAGACCAATCACCCGGGTATGCGCACCTTTCTGACCGGCCGACAGAGCGGCCGTGTCCGGGGCGAGTTGTGGGCCCTGTGCGCGCTCTTGACGGGGACACGACGCTTCGCTTCAATCCGCCTGATAGGTCCAGACCAATCGTGGCGCCGCGACAGGTCCGCCGAACCGTCCCCCACCCCTCATCGGGAGGTCACGTGCGTTCCAGACAACGGCTCTTGGCCGGCCTCAGCGCGGCGCTGCTGGCCGCGGCCGCCGCCATCGCCCTGCCCGGCTCGGCCCAGGCCGCCAATCTGCTCACCGATCCGGGCTTCGAGTCCGGGTCCCTGTCCGGCTGGTCCTGCACCGGCGGCCTGGGCTCGGTCGTCGGCAGCCCCGTCCACAGCGGTACGAAGGCACTGGCCGGAGCGGCGAGCGCCAGTGACAACGCCAAGTGCACCCAGACCGTCGCCGTCCGGCCCAACACCGCCTACACGCTCTCCGCCTGGGTGCGCGGCAGCTACGTGCACCTCGGCGTGACCGGCGGCGCCTCCACCTGGACACCGTCCGCATCCGCGTACACCCAGCTCACCGTCGGCTTCACCACCGGCGCCGCACAGACCAGCGCCGAGGTCTACCTCCACGGCTGGTACGGCCAAGGCACCTACAACGCCGACGACATCAGCCTCGACGGCCCCGGCGGCCCCGGCGGTGACACCCAGGCGCCCACCACGCCCGCCGGCCTGCGCTCCACCGGCAAGTCGTCCTCCAGCGTCTCGCTCGCCTGGAACGCGGCGACCGACAACGTCGGCGTCACCGGCTACGACGTCTACCGGGGCTCCACCCTCGCCACCACCGTGACCGGCACCAGCGCCACCGTCACCGGCCTCGCCGCGAACACCCCGTACAGCTTCACCGTCCGCGCCCGCGACGCGGCCGGCAACACCTCCCCGGCATCGACCGCCGTGAGCGTCACCACCGACCCGGGCGGTGGCGGCGGTGGCTTCAAGCAGGCCGCTCCGTATCTCTACCTCGGGTGGGGCGACCCGCCGAGCGCCCCGTCCGTGATGAGCGCCACCGGCATCAAGTGGTTCACGATGGCGTTCATCCTGTCGTCCGGGGGCTGCAACCCCGCATGGGACGGCACCCGGCCGCTCACCGGCGGCACCGACCAGTCGACCATCAACGCCATCCGCGCCGCGGGTGGCGACATCGTCCCGTCCATCGGCGGCTGGAGCGGCAACAAGCTCGGACCCAACTGCGCGACACCGGAAGCGCTCGCCGGCGCCTACCAGCAGGTGATCAACGCGTACGGGCTCAAGGCCATCGACGTCGACATCGAGAACAGCGACGAGTTCGAGAACGAGGCCGTCCAGGACCGCATCCTCAACGCCCTGAAGATCGTCAAGCAGAACAACCCGGGCCTGAAGACCATCATCACCTTCGGCACCTCCACCACCGGCCCGACCTGGTGGGGCAACCGGCTCATCGAGCGCGCCCAGGCGCTCCAGGCGAACATCGACGTCTTCACGATCATGCCGTTCGACTTCGGCGGCGGCGCCGACATGTACGGCAACACCGTGAACGCGGCAGAAGGGCTGAAGACCAAGCTGAAGAGCACCTTCGGCTGGGACGACGCCACCGCCTACGCCCACATCGGCATCTCGGGCATGAACGGCCTCAGCGACCAGCAGGAGCTGACCAGCCCGGCGACCTGGACCCAGATCAAGGACTGGGCCAACTCCCGTCACATCGCGCGGCTGGCCTTCTGGTCGGTCAACCGTGACCGGCCCTGCCCGGGCGGCGGAGTGGTCAGCAACTGCTCCGGAATCAGCCAGAGCAACTGGCAGTTCACGTCCATCACCGCCGGATTCACCGGCTAGGTCCCGTGGTCCTGTCCGGTCGGCCGGCGCGGCAATCGGGCCTGCCCGGCCGGACAGGCCGAGTCCACAGTCGTACGGGTGCCCCGAAGCGGCGGGGCGCCCGTACTCACGCCGCCCGTGCCGGGAGCTCCGGCCGCAGCGGCCACGCGGGATCCACCGACTCCTCGGTGCCGTTCCGGGCGAACCACGCCTGCAGGCCCCGCGCCTGCGCCGCGTGCCACACCGCCTGCAGCGTGTGCAGCTCCGGCGGCGAGAGCCGCTCCAGCCGGGCCGTGAAACGCCGCCCCACCGCCCGTACGACCTCCAGCGCGGCGGTCGCGTCCGCAGCGGCGTCATGCGCCCCGTCCAGCGCGACCCCGTACTGCTCGCACAGATCCGTGAGGGTGCGCCGGCCCTTCCGGTAACGGTCCAGATGCTTGTCGAGGACGCGCGGGTCCAGGACGCACATCGGCACATGCTCCAGATACTGCGCCAGCGACGAGGCCCGGTGGCGGCGCAGTTCGCGGTCCAGCAGGGTCAGGTCGAACGGCGCGTTCATGATGACGAGCGGCCTGCCGGCCGCGCACTGTTCGGCCAGAGCCCGGCCTATCTCCTCCATCACCGGCGCGGGCCAGCGGCCGTTGTGCTGCAGATGCTCGTCGGTCAGCCCATGGACGGCCGTGGCCTCCGCAGGGACCGGTATGCCCGGATTGACCAGCCAGCTGGTGACGCGCGGGCGACTTCCCGCCGAATCCTGGACGACCAGTGCGGCGGACACGATCCGGTCCGCCTCGACGTCCACGCCTGTTGTCTCCGTGTCAAATGCCGCCAGGGGTCCCTCATACCAGAGTGTCATCCCCGAACTCCTTGCCCATGCCTGGCAGATGGCGTGATCCCCCTGCCCGAATCGGTGATACCCGGACTGTTTGCGCAGTACGCAGGCGGGTGACAACACAGATGACGGGGCGCGAGATTGACGGCCCGTCGCGGGGATCATCGATCGGCACAGCCCGGAAGGCAGACGGAGCCATGGCGCTCGCGCAGCCCGAACCGGGTGCGCTGCCCGAGCGGACCGTACCGCTGCGCGGAGCACTCGCCACCACCGCCTGCATGGAGACCCTCCAGGTGGGGTATCTCCACGCAGTGGCGGCCGCCGCGGGCTGCTCGCTGTCCCAGCCGTTCCCGGACAACGGGATCGACTGGCACGTCAGCCACAGCGCTCCCGGACACACCGTCGACGACGAAGTCACCATCAAGGTGCAGCTCAAGGCGACCTACCAGATTCCGCCGCACCCACCGGGTCCGGCGTTCTCCTTCATCCTCGACAACGAACACCTGGTGAAGCTGGCCCGGACACCCGTGTCGGTGCACAAGATCCTCGTCGTGATGATCGTGCCGAGGACCCAGGACGAATGGCTCCGGGCCAGCCACGACCGGCTCGACCTGCGGCACTGCTGCTACTGGACCAACCTGGCCGGCCACCCGGTGACGGGCCGGCGCAGGACGACCGTGCGGATCCCGACCGCGCGCGTCTTCGACGACCGGGCGCTCTGCGAGATCATGACCCGGGTCGGGACGGGAGGGAGACCGTGATGCACCGCCCGATCGACGAGCCCGTACCGCCGTACGCAGGCTCCTCCCACCCGCTTCCTCACCCCCATCCCCTGCCGCTTCCGCTCCCGGACGACGTGCCCGCGCCCTGGTACGGGAGCGACGGGCCCGATCCCGCGCACGTCGACCCCGTCGTGCTGGGGGCGCTCCTCGACCGGCACGGGTGGCGACGGCGCGGGGGAGCGGCCGGGCGGTACGCCCGCTGGACCCCACCCGGTCCGGCCGCCGGGCGCACGAGCCTGCTCGTCCCGGAGAGCCGGGCCTTCCCGGACAGCGAGGACCTGCTGAGCGAGGCGCTGACCGCGCTCGCCCGGTCGGCCGCGCCATCCGCCCGTGAAGTGCTCGTCGGGCTCGCCGTGCCCAGTGACGAGATCCGCTGGTGGCGGGACGTGCCCCAGGGTCCGTCGGGCGCGGCGGCCTGGACCGTGCAGGAACAGCTGCGCTCGGCCGCCCGGCAGATGCTGCTCGCGGGCGCGCTCGCCGCGCGGGGGCGGGCCGGGTACTACGGGGCGCGACACCGGCGGCAGGCGCTGGCGGCGCTGGCGGGCATCCTGGTCGGCCCGGCACCGGGCGGGCGCGGGCTCACCGCGTTCGTACCCGTGGAGACCGGCCGGTCCGTCGCCGTCAGACTGCACCACGCGCTGCACGCCACCCGCGAGGCCGTCGACTACCAGCGGGCCACCGGCGGGATGGAGGCCTTCGACACCGCGGTCGAGGCCGGGGTCAGCCGCGAGCTGACCGAGGCCGTCGTGGCCCTGGTGCGCGGCGCCGAGGGTGCGCGGATCGCCCTCGCCTGGTCACCGGCGGCCGGGGTGCCGGAGGGCTGCGCGGCGCGCCCGGAGCCCGTCGAGTTCTCCCCGGGCGACCTGCCCGCCCTCCGTGAGGCCGGGGCCCGCTATCTCCGCGAGGAGCCGTCCGTACCCGTCCGCATCACCGGCGCGGTGGTACGGATGCGGCGCTCCGGCACGCGCGGCGAAGGAACCGTACGGCTGCGCGTCCTGGCAGGCGCCGAGGTGCCGCACGTCCGCGCGGTCCTCGACGAGGAGTCCTACCGGATCGCGGGCCACGCCCACCTGGTGGGCGTTCCGATCCGCGTCATCGGCCGCCTCGAAAGCCGCGGGGGCTTCCGGCGCCTGACCGACGCCACCGGGGTCGTCCCGGTGCAGGTCGACGAGGCGGAGCGGGACCGGCTGATGAAGTCCCTCCACGAGAACCTCGACTTCTTCGAGGAGGCCTGTGGCGGCGACTGACGGGACGACGGGACCGCCGGCCGGTGGTCCGGCGCCCGCGGCGGGCCTTCTCCTTGTCTCGCACCGCACCTTGTCCCGCACCGCACCGCCCCGCCCCTTCCCGAACCGGGGCAAGCCCTCAGCCCCCGGCACCGGGCTCCGCCCTCGAACCCTCGTGCCGCGGCAGGGCTCCCCTGAGGGCGGTCACCGGGGGCTGCTCGGCGGTGCCGGGGCAGCCGTTCCGGTCGTCCGGCGTTCGAGGGCGGTCACCCGGGCCGACCGGACGGTACCGGGCTCAGGCCCGGGGCCAGGAGGGCCTGCCCTCACGCGGCGGGGCCGCACTTCGACCCGGCCCGGGAAGGGACGAAGTGCGGGAAGCCCGCCGCAGGCGCCCGCTTTCGCGGGCGGGCCGTGCGGCTCGGTAGCATGACGTATTGCGTGCGTCATACGACAGCGTGCGCATCCCCATCAGGCAGGAGAGACCGGTGTCAGACGTCCGTGTGATCATCCAACGCGATTCCGAGCGGGAAGAGCGCGTGGTGACGACGGGCACTACGGCAGCCGAGCTCTTCGCCGGTGAGCGCACCGTCGTCGCCGCACGTGTCGGCGGCGAGCTGAAGGATCTCGCGTACGAGGTCAAGGACGGCGAGGCGGTCGAGCCCGTCGAGATCTCCTCCGATGACGGCCTCAACATCCTGCGCCACTCCACCGCGCACGTCATGGCCCAGGCCGTGCAGGAGCTCTTCCCCGAGGCCAAGCTCGGCATCGGGCCCCCGGTCAAGGACGGGTTCTACTACGACTTCGACGTCGAGAAGCCGTTCACCCCCGAGGATCTCAAGGCCGTCGAGAAGAAGATGCAGGAGATCCAGAAGCGCGGCCAGCGCTTCTCGCGGCGCGTCGTCACCGACGAGGCCGCCCGCGAGGAGCTCGCGGACGAGCCTTACAAGCTGGAGCTGATCGGGATCAAGGGCTCGGCGTCGCACGACGACGGCGCCGACGTCGAGGTGGGCGGCGGCGAGCTGACCATCTACGACAACCTGGACGCGAAGACCGGCGAGCTGTGCTGGAAGGACCTCTGCCGCGGTCCCCACCTGCCCACGACCCGCAACATCCCGGCGTTCAAGCTCATGCGCAACGCCGCCGCGTACTGGCGGGGCAGCGAGAAGAACCCGATGCTGCAGCGCATCTACGGCACCGCCTGGCCCTCCAAGGAGGAGCTGAAGGCGCACCTGGACTTCCTCGCCGAGGCCGAGAAGCGCGACCACCGCAAGCTGGGCAACGAGCTGGACCTGTTCTCCTTCCCGGACGAGGTCGGCTCCGGCCTCGCGGTCTTCCACCCCAAGGGCGGCGTCATCCGCCGGGTCATGGAGGACTACTCGCGCAAGCGCCACGAGGAGCACGGCTACGAGTTCGTGTACTCGCCGCACGCGACCAAGGGCAAGCTGTTCGAGAAGTCGGGCCACCTGGACTGGTACGCCGAGGGCATGTACCCGCCCATGCAGCTCGACGAGGGCGTGGACTACTACCTCAAGCCCATGAACTGCCCGATGCACAACCTGATCTTCGATGCGCGCGGGCGTTCCTACCGTGAACTGCCGCTGCGTCTCTTCGAGTTCGGCACGGTGTACCGGTACGAGAAGTCGGGCGTCGTGCACGGCCTGACCCGTGCCCGCGGCTTCACCCAGGACGACGCGCACATCTACTGCACCAAGGAGCAGATGGCGGAGGAGCTGGACTCCACCCTGACCTTCGTCCTCGACCTGCTGCGGGACTACGGCCTGACCGACTTCTACCTGGAGCTGTCGACCAAGGACCCGGACAAGTTCGTCGGCTCCGACGAGGTCTGGGAGGAGGCCACCGAGGTGCTGCGTCAGGTGGCCGAGAAGCAGGGCCTCCCGCTCACCCCGGACCCCGGCGGCGCGGCCTTCTACGGCCCGAAGATCTCCGTCCAGGCGAAGGACGCGATCGGCCGCACCTGGCAGATGTCGACGGTCCAGCTCGACTTCAACCTGCCGGAGCGCTTCAACCTGGAGTACACCGGCCCCGACGGCACCAAGCAGCGTCCGGTCATGATCCACCGCGCGCTGTTCGGCTCCATCGAGCGCTTCTTCGCGGTGCTCCTCGAGCACTACGCGGGCGCGTTCCCGGCCTGGCTGGCGCCCGTCCAGGCGCTGGGCATCCCGATCGGTGACGCCCACGTCCCGTATCTGCAGGAGTTCGCCGCCAAGGCGAGGAAGCAGGGGCTGCGCGTCGAGGTGGACGCCTCATCGGACCGGATGCAGAAGAAGATCCGCAACGCCCAGAAGCAGAAGGTGCCCTTCATGGTCATCGCGGGCGACGAGGACATGGAGAACGGTGCGGTCTCCTTCCGCTACCGCGACGGCTCGCAGGAGAACGGCATCCCGGTCGACGAGGCCATCGCCAAGATCGTGAAGATCGTCGAGGACCGCGTGCAGGTCTGATCGCTCGCCGCAGCCGGCCTCAGAAAGGGGCCCCCGGAGGACGTCCGCCGTCCGGGGGCCCCTTCTCGTCCTCCCGGGCGAAGACCTGGACCAGCCAGGACGAGAACGAACCGGTGACCGCGCCCAGCAGGGCCAGCCCGCACATCATCATCCCCACCGCGATGATCCGCCCCGTCCTGGTCACGGGCGTCACGTCCCCGTACCCGACCGTGGTCAGCGTCTCGCACGCCCACCACAGGGAGTCCCCGAAGGTACGGATTGTCGCCTCCGGCGCCGAGCGCTCGGCCTCGTAGACGGTGAGAGCGCCGGCGTAGCCCAGCAGGACCGCCGTCACCCCGGCGTATGCGATCACCCGCGCGTACAGGCTCAGCCGCGCGCGGTCGCGCCGTTGCTGCACCGCCGTGTACACCTTGACGAGGCGCAGGGGACGCAGCAGCGGCAGGATCAGGACCAGGGTGTCCAGCCAGTGCCTCTGCAGGAACCGGGGCAGTCGCTGACCGCTCAGCCGCAGCCGCACCACGTAGTCGGCAGCGAAGGTCAGCCACATCAGCAGCATCAGCACGAGCGCGAGGTCGCGCCAGATCCTGTCCACGCCGGAGGCCAGCACTCGCACCGAGTACCCGCCCAGGAACAGCAGCGAGCCCCAGAACAGTGGCAGCTCCACCCGGTGCTCCCAGCGCGCGAGCCGGGTGTCCGCGTCGTCGACGTCCATCGGCCAAGGATCTCCGGCCGCTGCCCGGCCCTGCCCCGGCGACACGCTCCGCACTGGCGAAGTCATATGCTGCACCACATGACGAGTGAGCCGGAGCAGCAGATCGGAGTCGGTGTCCAGGACGCCTTCCAGCGTCTGTGGACGCCCCACCGGATGGCGTACATCCAGGGCGAGAACAAGCCGACCGGGCCGGGGGCCGATGACGGCTGCCCCTTCTGCTCCATCCCCGCCAAGTCGGACGAGGACGGACTCGTCATCGCGCGCGGCGACGGCGTCTACGCGGTGCTCAATCTCTACCCGTACAACGGCGGGCATCTGATGGTGGTGCCCTACCGGCACGTCGCCGACTACACGGACCTCGACGACGCGGAGACCGCCGAGCTCGCCGCGTTCACCAAGCGGGCGATGACGGCGCTGCGCACGGCCTCCGGGGCGCACGGCTTCAACATCGGCATGAACCAGGGCAGCGTCGCCGGGGCCGGTATCGCCGCCCATCTGCACCAGCACGTCGTGCCGCGCTGGGGCGGCGACACCAACTTCATGCCGGTCGTCGGCCACACCAAGGTGCTGCCCCAACTCCTCGCCGACACGCGGAAGATGCTCGCGGACGCCTGGCCGGCCGCGTAACCTCGGGCGGCGCGGCTAGGCGTCGTACACGTCGGCCTTGCGCGGTGCCGGGTCCTGGACCAGCCCGCTCACGATCATGGAACGGTTGCTGAAGCGCTCGGTGTCCACGCCGTTCTCCTCCAGTACCCGCATCGCCGCCGCGTGCGTCACCCGCAGCACGGGCGTCGCCGCCCGCATCGCGTCGTCCGCCATGAACCGGTGCCGCCAGGGCTTGTCCGCCCAGGCGTGCCGCAGGCCGAACGGCTCCGGGAGCACCAGCTTCCCGCCCAGGAAGTCCAGCAGCGGCGGGTACCAGGTGAACGGCGCCCGGACCATCAGCCGCACCACCTCGGGCGTCTCCACCAGCGGCAGCGTCCGCTTCGTGGTCTCCCAGAAGCGGATGGTCCTGGGGACCTCGACGGTCTTCGGCTCGGGCTTGGTGGTGAAGAGCGAGTGCACCGGGCCGAGCGCGTGCCCGGTCACCTCGATGCGCAGGGTCTCGTAGAGCACCGTCACCGTGATCATCATCGTGATCACCAGCTGGCCGTCCCACAGCGTGAACTGCACGCCCAGATAGTGGCGGTTCCCGCTGCCGAACTGCTGGTGGTCGCAGATGCGCTGCATCTCGTGGCGCTTGACCTGGAACTTGTTCTCCACGTCCTGGCCCGCGGGCCTGGCCACTTCCTTCGCGTTCTCCCCGACCGGCACCACGACCCAGTGCTTGACCGAGGGGGCCGGGAAGCCTCCCGTGTGCAGCGGGCCGCGCTGCAGCAGCGTCAGCTGGTCGTGGATGACCTTGATGACGTCCCAGCTGCGGAACTGGTGGAACTCCTTGCTGGGCGCCTTGGGCACCAGCTCCTCGGCGAGCTGCCAGCTGCCCCAGCGAGTGCCCATGCCGAGTATGCCCTTGGGTCCCGCGTAGAAGACCGAGTTGGAGTGCTGCTCGGCGGTGAGCATCTCCAGGCCCTGGCGCAGCTGCTCCGCCGCGGTCTCGTTGGGGTTCCCCGGGACGGCCTCCGGCACCTTCGCGCCGATGCCGCCGCCGGAGAGCAGACTGCCCCAGCGCTCGCGCATGTCCTTCGCCGTGGCCTCGCAGATCCGCTTGGCGAGCAGCCAGCCGACGACCGGGGCGATGATCATGCCGCGCAGGTAGTACCCCCAGAAGCCGGTGAACGGCAGCCGGAGCAGGAAGACCACCGCCACGAGGGCGAATCCGGCCAGCAGCGCCCCGCCCAGTGCGCCCGTCTTCTTGTCCTGCGCCCCCGCGATGGTCCGGCGCAGCTGGAACACACCGATCCAGAGCAGCATCCCGGGCAGGAACAGCAGCCCGAACACCGCCATGATCCCGGTGAGTTTCGCGTCCCGCTCCTTACGGATCCGGGTCGCCGCGAGCGCGTGCTCGACCACGGCCTGCGGCTCGGTGCCGAACGACTGGATCAGCGGTTTGCGGGCGCCGCCCAGCATCCGCACCTGAACGGCCCGCGAGAAGGCCTCGCCCAGATTCGGCTCGAACAGTGAGAACTTGGGCTTGGTGACCTTCGACTCGTGCCACTCGCTGTTGGCCTTGAGGATCTCCTCGAGTTTGCCGTCGCGGTACGCGGCCGAGGCGAGGGCGTGCGTCGCCGCCGTCTGACCGGCCGAGCCCTGCAGCGGGACCTGCGCCCCGGGAGAGAAATCGAATGCCTGGTCCGCCACTGCACCGCCCCCATCGCCGCAACCGTCCGCTCTGCGGCCTGTTCCCCGCTACTGAGCCCCGCACACCTTCTGAGCTGGGCACCACAGCGTATCGAGGACTCGCCGTGCGTGGGTCCCGACCATGCAGCTTCATCCGGAAAGCGACCTCAGGCCCCCCGAAGTGCCGCCCGCCGCAAGGAGGTACGGCGGGCGGCGGCCCAACTAGGAACCGGTTTCGGCCTGTTCGCGGATCTTGGTGGCCAACTGCGGTGGCATGGCCTCATGGCGTGCGTACGAGCGGTCGAAGCGGCCCGTGCCGTGCGAGATCGACCGCAGATCGACCGCGTACCGCCCGATCTCGATCTCCGGCACCTCGGCCCGCACCAATGTTCGTCCGTGGCCCGCCTGTTCGGTGCCGACGACCCGGCCGCGCCGCCCCGACAGGTCGCTCATGACCGGGCCGACGTACTCGTCGGGCACCAGCACCTGCACCTCGGACACCGGCTCCAGCAGATGGATCCGTGCATCGCCCGCCGCCTCGCGCAGCGCCAGCGCACCCGCCGTCTGGAAGGCGGCGTCCGACGAGTCCACCGAGTGCGCCTTGCCGTCCAGCAGTGTCACCCGCACGTCGACGAGGGGATAGCCGGCCGCGACGCCCTTCGCCGCCTGCGCCCGGACGCCCTTCTCCACGGACGGGATGAACTGCCGTGGCACGGCTCCGCCCACGACCTTGTCGACGAACTCGATCCCGGAGCCGGCCGGCAGCGGTGCGACCTCGATCTCGCAGATCGCGTACTGGCCGTGGCCGCCGGACTGCTTCACATGGCGGCCGCGCCCCGCCGACGGCTCGCCGAACGTCTCCCGCAGCGACACCTTGTGCGGGACCACGTCGACCTGGACCCCGTAACGGCTGCGCAGCCGCTCCAGGGCCACATCCATATGGGCCTCGCCCAGACACCACAGCACCACCTGGTGGGTGTCCTGGTTCTGCTCGAGCCGCATCGTCGGATCCTCGGCGACCAGCCGCGCGAGGCCCTGCGAGAGCCGGTCCTCGTCCGCCTTGCTGTGCGCCTGGATGGCCACCGGCAGCAGCGGGTCGGGCATCGCCCAGGGCTCCACCAGCAGCGGATCGTCCTTCGAGGACAACGTGTCCCCGGTCTCGGCCCGCGCCAGCTTCGCGACGCATGCGAGGTCGCCCGCGATGCACGCGCCGACCGTGCGCTGCTGTTTGCCGAACGGCATGGACAGCGCGCCGACCCGCTCGTCGACGTCGTGGTCCTCGTGGCCCCGGTCGGTCAGACCGTGGCCGGACACGTGCACGGTCTCGTCCGGGCGCAGCGTCCCGGAGAACACCCTCACCAGCGACAGCCTTCCGACGTACGGGTCGGACGCGGTCCTGACCACCTCGGCGACCAGCGGACCCGCCGGGTCGCAGCTGATCGCGGGTCGCGGGCTGCCCTCCGGCGTCGTGACCGTGGGGGTCTCGCGCTCCAGCGGCGTCGGGAAACCGCCGGTGATCAGCTCCAGCAGCTCGACCGTGCCGAGCCCCTGCTTCCCCCCGTCGGTGGCGGGCGCCGCGGCGAGTACGGGATGGAAGACGCCGCGTGCGACGGCCTTCTCCAGGTCGTCGATGAGCGTCTTGATGTCGATGTCCTCGCCACCCAGATAGCGGTCCATGAGGGTCTCGTCCTCGCTCTCGGCGATGATCCCCTCGATGAGCCGGTTGCGG
Organism: Streptomyces sp. NPDC001970; assembly: GCF_053594115.1. NCBI lineage: Bacteria > Bacillati > Actinomycetota > Actinomycetes > Kitasatosporales > Streptomycetaceae > Streptomyces > Streptomyces sp. NPDC001970. The sequence goes on from NZ_JBSFDW010000010.1 coordinate 124,481, forward strand.
GCGTCCTCGATGAGTGGCAGCTCGTCGTCGCCGGGCGGCCTTTCCGTACGAGTGCCGGAGGAGTAGTCGAACAGCTTCTCCGACAGCAGCCCGATCAGCCCTGTGACGGGCGCGTGGCCGTCGGCGGCCTCCTGGCCGTGCAGGGGCAGATAGAGCGGCAGTACGGCGTCGGGGTCGTCGCCGCCGAAGATCTGCCCGCAGACGCTGGTCAGCTCGTCGAAGCCGGTACGGGCCGTCTCCAGGTGCGTGACCACGATCGCCCGGGGCATGCCGACCGCCGCGCACTCCTCCCAGACCATGCGGGTCGAACCCGCGACGGCGTCGGCCTCCTGGGCCGCGGAGACAACGAAAAGGGCCGCGTCCGCTGCTCGCAGACCGGCCCTGAGTTCCCCGACGAAGTCGGCGTATCCGGGGGTGTCCAGCAGATTGATCTTGTACCCGCCCCATTCGAGCGGAACGAGGCTGAGCTGTACGGAGCGTTGCTGGCGGTGCTCGATCTCGTCGTAGTCCGAGACCGTGGCCCCGTCTTCGACCCGGCCGGCCCTGTTGACCGCGCCGGCGGCCAGTGCGAGAGCCTCGACCAGCGTAGTCTTCCCCGATCCACTGTGGCCGACCAGCACCACATTCCGTACGGATGTCGGCCGGTCGGCCGTTGTAGCCCTGCCGGCGGCTCCGGGGTGTGCGTTCGCCTTGTCGCCCATGATGTTCCTCCCGACTGCTTGCACGGTGAGGTGTGAGGGCGCGGACCCGGGGGAGCCGACTGGGGATGCCCTCGCCGAAGGCGAGGGGGCAGCTCCGGCGATGCCCGCGGTGGTCTTTCGAGCTTTCCACTCCCGTCATGGTGCGTCCATACGTCGTACGTGACCGGGGGAGTCCGCTGGCGCGGGACGGTCGTGACTACGATGGGCCCGCCGGTGGCCACAAAAGGCCGCGCGGCCCACCGAACCTCGGGAAGGCCATGCTGAACAAGTACGCGCGTGCGTTCTTCACGCGTGTCCTCACACCGTTCGCCGCGTTTCTGCTCCGCCGCGGAGTGAGCCCGGACGCGGTCACACTCATCGGCACGGCCGGGGTCATGGTGGGCGCGCTGGCGTTCTTCCCGCGCGGAGAGTTCTTCTGGGGGACCATCGTCATTACCCTGTTCGTCTTCTCGGACCTCGTCGACGGGAACATGGCGCGCCAGGCCGGGGTCTCCAGCCGCTGGGGCGCCTTCCTCGACTCGACGCTGGACCGGGTGGCGGACGGCGCGATCTTCGGCGGCTTCGCCCTGTGGTACGCGGGCAAGGGCGACGACAACATGATGTGTGCAGTGGCCATCTTCTGCCTGGCGAGCGGCCAGGTCGTCTCGTACACGAAGGCACGCGGCGAGTCGATCGGGCTGCCGGTCGCGGTGAACGGGCTGGTGGAGCGGGCCGAGCGGCTCGTCATCTCCCTGGTCGCCGCGGGTCTCGCGGGACTGGGTGCCTTCGGGGTGCCCGGGATCCACGTGCTGCTGCCGATCGCGCTGTGGATCGTGGCGGTGGGGTCGCTGGTCACCCTGGGGCAGCGGGTGGTGACGGTACGCCGGGAGGCGGCCGAGGCGGACGCGTCGGCGTCCTCGGAGGGGAGTGGGGCGACGTCATGAGGGACCGGCTGACGGACACGCTGTACGGACTGGGCTGGGCCACGGTCAAGAAGCTCCCCGAGCCGGTCGCGGCGGCGCTCGGCCGGACCGTCGCGGACACCGCCTGGAAGCGGAGGGGCAAGGGCGTCCTGCGTCTTGAGGCCAATCTGGCCCGGGTGGTGCCCGACGCGAGCCCCGAGCAGCTCGCCGAGCTCTCGAAGTCCGGCATGCGCTCGTACATGCGGTACTGGATGGAGTCGTTCCGGTTGCCTGCCTGGGACGAGGAGCGTGCGAAGCAGAGCTTCGACGTGAAGGACCTCCACCGCCTCACCGACGCGATCGCCGAGGGCCGGGGCGTCGTCGCCGCGCTGCCCCACCTCGCCAACTGGGACCTCGCCGGGGTCTGGGTCACCCGCGCCCTCGGCATACCGTTCACGACGGTCGCCGAGCGGCTCAAGCCCGAAACTCTGTACGACCGCTTCGTCGCCTACCGCGAGTCGCTGGGCATGGAGGTCGTGCCGCACACCGGCGGCTCGGCCTTCGGCACGCTGGCGCGCAGGCTGCGCGACGGCGGCCTGGTCTGCCTGGTCGCCGACCGCGACCTGTCCGCATCGGGCGTAGAGGTGAAGTTCTTCGGCGAGACGGCCCGGATGCCCGCGGGGCCTGCCCTGCTCGCTCAGCAGACCGGGGCGCTGCTGATGCCCGTGACCCTCTGGTACGACGACACGTCGGTGATGAAGGGCCGCATCCATCCGCCCGTCGACGTGCCCGAGACAGGTACCCGTGCCGAGAAGACGTCTGTCATGACGCAGGCGCTGGCCGATGCCTTCGCCACCGGAATCGCCGACCACCCTGAGGACTGGCACATGCTGCAGCGCTTGTGGCTCGCGGACCTGGACGACTCCGGCTCCGAGGAGCGGCGGACGTGAAGATCGGCATCGTCTGCCCGTACTCGTGGGACGTCCCGGGCGGCGTCCAGTTCCACATCAGGGACCTGGCGGAGCACCTCATCCGGCTCGGCCACGAGGTGTCCGTCCTCGCCCCTGCGGACGACGACACTCCGCTGCCGCCGTACGTCGTCTCCGCGGGCCGCGCGGTGCCGGTGCCGTACAACGGCTCGGTCGCCCGGCTCAACTTCGGCTTCCTGTCCGCGGCGCGGGTAAGGCGCTGGCTGCACGACGGCACCTTCGACGTTATCCACATCCACGAGCCGGCCTCACCCTCGCTCGGGCTGCTGACCTGCTGGGCGGCACAGGGTCCCATCGTCGCCACATTCCACACGTCGAACCCGCGGTCGCGGGCGATGATCGCCGCGTATCCGATCCTCCAGCCGGCCCTGGAGAAGATCAGTGCCCGCATCGCGGTCAGCGAGTACGCGCGGCGCACGCTCGTCGAACACCTGGGCGGCGACGCGGTCGTCATCCCGAACGGCGTCGACGTCGGCTTCTTCGCCCGGGCCGAGCCGCGGGCGGAGTGGCAGGGTGGGGGTACCACCGGCGAAGCCAGGGGGCGGACGATCGGCTTCATCGGCCGCATCGACGAGCCCCGCAAGGGCCTTCCGGTGCTCATGAAGGCGCTGCCGAAGATCCTTGCGGAGCGGCCGGAGACGCGGCTGCTCGTGGCGGGACGGGGCGACGAGGAGGAGGCCGTCGAGTCCCTCCCCAAGGAGATGCGCTCCCGTGTCGAGTTCCTCGGCATGGTCAGCGACGAGGACAAGGCGCGGCTCCTGCGCAGCGTCGACGTGTACGTCGCGCCCAACACCGGCGGCGAGAGCTTCGGCATCATCCTCGTCGAGGCGCTGTCGGCGGGCGCGCCGGTGCTCGCCTCCGACCTGGACGCCTTCACTCAGGTCTTGGACCAGGGCGCCGCGGGCGAGCTCTTCACCAACGAGGACGCGGACGCGCTCGCCGCGGCGGCACTGCGGCTCCTGGCCGACCCGGTGCGGCGCGAGGAGCTGCGGACGAAGGGCAGCGCGCATGTGCGGCGCTTCGACTGGTCGACGGTGGCGGCGGACATCCTCGCGGTCTACGAGACGGTGACGGACGGCGCTGCCTCCGTCGCCGCGGTCGAACGCCCCGGCCTGATGGCCCGCTTCGGCCTCGCCCGCGACTAGCCCGCACTCGCGGCCCGGAACGGGCGGCGGCGGGCGTGCCCCCAGCCCTCAGGCCCCCGGGGCAGCGCGGGCCTGCCCCGAGGCCCCGGGGCGCTGCGCCGGACCCCGGGCGCGGCCGGTGCCGCCGGGTGGGCCGGTGTGGTCGTCTTCGAGGGCCGGCCGGGCTTGGGGGTGCCCCGGTACCAGCGGGGCGCCGGACGGGCCTGATGTGTGCGCCCGGTACGGCCGGAACGGCTGGGGTGTTCGTCTTCACGCGTTGGCCGGGCTGGGGTGTGCCCGGCACTGCCGGGCGGTCCGGGTGTCCGTCTACACACGGCGGACGGGCTTGATGGGAGCGGCCCGGTACCAGTGGGGCGCACGACGGGCTCAGAAACCCCACGCCCGCGAGGGCGTAGGGGGCGGGGTTCGGGGCGGAGCCCCGAAAGCTCAGCCTCGCTGGGCCCCACGCCCACCAGGGCGCAGGGGGAGTTCGAGGAGCGGGGGTTCGGGGCGGAGCCACCGCAACCGGGGGTCCGGGGGCGTAGTCCCCAGTTCGGGAAGGGGGCTTAGGTCCTGCAGTCCCTCGGCGTCGACTACATCGACGAGTCCGAGGTGCTGACCCCGGCCGACGAGGTCGACCACTCCGACAAGTGGGCCTTCACGACCCCGTTCGTCTGCGGTGCCACCAACCTGGGCGAGGCCCTGCGCCGCATCGCCGAGGGCGCGGCCATGATCCGCTCGAAGGGCGAGGCCGGCACCGGCAACGTCGTCGAGGCCGTCCGCCACCTGCGCCAGATCAAGAACGAGATCGGCCACCTGCGTGCCCTCGACCACAACGAGCTGTACGCCGCCGCCAAGGAACTGCGCGCCCCGTACGAGCTCGCCGAGGTCGCCCAGCTCGGGAAGCTTCCGGTCGTGCTGCTCGCCGCCGGTGGTGTCGCCACCCCCGGGGCGGGGACAAGGCCCGCCGCAGGCGTCCCGCGCCGAGGACGCAGGCGCCGCCGGTCGCCGCCTGTCCGCACTCCGTGCCCCGGTAGATTGGCCCGCCGTGACCGCAACCCTGATCTGGATCCTCGTCGCGCTCGTCGTCATCGGCCTCTACCTGAGCTGGACCGCCGGCCGCCTCGACCGCCTGCACGTGCGGATCGACGCCGCCCGTGCCGCCCTGGACGCCCAGCTTCTGCGCAGGGCCTCGGTCACCCAGGAGCTGGCCACGTCGGGCGTGCTCGATCCGGCTGCGTCGATCGTGCTGTACGAGGCCGCGCACGCCGCCCGCCAGGCCGACGAGGAGCACCGGGAGGTCGCCGAGAGCGAGCTGAGCCAGGCGCTGCGGGCCGTCTTCGGGGAGCCGGAGCAGATGGAGGCCGTACGCGAGGCGCCCGGCGGCGAGGAGGCCGTGAACGAGCTCGCGGCGGCGGTACGGCGCGTACCCATGGCCCGTCGGTTCCACAACGACGCCGTGCGCGCGGCAAGGGCACTGCGCAGGCACCGCACGGTCCGCTGGTTCCGGCTGGCGGGCCACGCTCCGTTCCCGATGGCGTTCGAGATGGACGACGAGCCGCCCACGGCGCTGGCGGACCGTCCCTGACGGCCCCCTGGGCCTCCTCGGATGCCCGCTGCGAGCGGCAGCCCGTCGCCGGACGTTCGCCCCCGTTTTGCCGAAAAGGAGCCACACGCTACACATTGGCACTTGCAGTGGCCTGCTGCCGGACGGTTTCCTCTTCGGAGCACCAACCCGTCGTCACCGAATGAGGTCGATCGTGTCCAGCACGTTCTCCAATTCCCCGCAGGCCCCCGAGACCGGCACCGCACGCGTGAAGCGCGGCATGGCCGAGCAGCTCAAGGGCGGCGTGATCATGGACGTGGTCAACGCCGAGCAGGCGAAGATCGCCGAGGACGCGGGCGCCGTCGCCGTCATGGCCCTGGAGCGGGTCCCGGCCGACATCCGCAAGGACGGCGGCGTGGCCCGGATGTCCGACCCGAACATGATCGAGGAGATCATCGAGGCGGTCTCCATCCCGGTCATGGCCAAGTCCCGGATCGGCCACTTCGTCGAGGCCCAGGTCCTGCAGTCCCTCGGCGTCGACTACATCGACGAGTCCGAGGTGCTGACCCCGGCCGACGAGGTCAACCACTCCGACAAGTGGGCCTTCACGACCCCGTTCGTCTGCGGTGCCACCAACCTGGGCGAGGCCCTGCGCCGCATCGCCGAGGGCGCGGCCATGATCCGCTCGAAGGGCGAGGCCGGCACCGGCAACGTCGTCGAGGCCGTCCGCCACCTGCGCCAGATCAAGAACGAGATCGGCCACCTGCGTGCCCTCGACCACAACGAGCTGTACGCCGCCGCCAAGGAACTGCGCGCCCCGTACGAGCTCGTCGCCGAGGTCGCCCAGCTCGGAAAGCTTCCGGTCGTGCTGTTCTCCGCCGGTGGTGTCGCCACCCCCGCCGACGCCGCGCTGATGCGCCAGCTCGGCGCCGAGGGCGTCTTCGTCGGCTCCGGCATCTTCAAGTCGGGCGACCCGGCCAAGCGCGCCGCCGCCATCGTGAAGGCCACCACCTTCTACGACGACCCGAAGATCATCGCGGACGCCTCCCGCAACCTGGGCGAGGCCATGGTCGGCATCAACTGCGACACCCTGCCCGAGGCCGAGCGCTACGCGAAGCGTGGCTGGTAATCACCCATGAGCACCCCCGTGATCGGTGTCCTGGCACTCCAGGGCGACGTACGGGAGCATCTGATCGCCCTGGCCACGGCCGACGCCGTGGCCAGGCCGATCCGGCGCCCCGAGGAGCTCGCCGAGGTCGACGGCCTCGTCATACCGGGCGGCGAGTCCACCACCATCTCCAAGCTGGCCCATCTATTCGGCATGATGGAGCCGCTGCGTGAGCGTGTGCGCGCGGGGATGCCGGTGTACGGCACCTGCGCCGGTCTGATCATGCTCGCCGAGAAGATCCTCGACCCGCGCTCGGGCCAGGAGACGATCGGCGGCATCGACATGATCGTGCGCCGCAACGCCTTCGGCCGCCAGAACGAGTCCTTCGAGGCCGCCGTCGCCGTCAAGGGCGTGGACACCCCCGTCGAGGGAGTCTTCATCCGCGCCCCGTGGGTCGAGTCCGTGGGCGCCACGGCCGAGGTGCTCGCGGAGCACGACGGCCACATCGTCGCCGTACGGCAGGGAAACGCGCTCGCCACGTCCTTCCACCCGGAACTGACCGGAGACCACCGCGTGCACGCGCTGTTCGTCGACATGGTGCGCGCCGCGCACTGATCCGGCCCCGGTAGGATCACAGGCGAACACAGCAGAGATTGGTTACGCGAAGGAGACAGGCAGATGTCCGGCCACTCTAAATGGGCCACGACGAAGCACAAGAAGGCCGTGATCGACGCCAGGCGCGGCAAGCTCTTCGCGAAGCTGATCAAGAATATCGAGGTCGCGGCGCGCACGGGCGGCGCAGACATCGACGGCAACCCGACCCTCTTCGACGCCATCCAGAAGGCGAAGAAGAGCTCGGTCCCGAACAAGAACATCGACTCGGCGGTCAAGCGTGGCGCCGGTCTCGAGGCCGGCGGCGCCGACTACGAGACCATCATGTACGAGGGCTACGGCCCGAACGGTGTCGCGGTGCTCATCGAGTGCCTCACCGACAACCGCAACCGCGCCGCCTCCGACGTCCGCGTGGCCATGACCCGCAACGGTGGCTCCATGGCCGACCCCGGCTCCGTGTCGTACCTCTTCAACCGCAAGGGCGTCGTGGTCCTGCCCAAGGGCGAGCTGTCCGAGGACGACGTCCTGGGCGCGGTCCTGGACGCGGGCGCCGAAGAGGTCAACGACCTCGGCGAGAACTTCGAGGTCATCAGCGAGGCCACGGACCTGGTCGCGGTCCGCAGCGCCCTCCAGGAGGCCGGGATCGACTACGAGTCGGCCGAGGCCAGCTTCGTCCCGACCATGCAGGTCGAGCTGGACGAGGAAGGCGCCCGCAAGATCTTCAAGCTGATCGACGCGCTGGAGGACAGCGACGACGTGCAGAACGTCTTTGCCAACTTCGACGTGTCGGACGACGTCATGGAGAAGGTCGACGCCTGATCCCGCTTCGCACGACGGGCCGACGGGGACCTTCCTCGTCGGCCCGTCGCGTTGTCGGCCGCTGTCAGTGCGAGCCGATAGCCTGCACGAACCTGGGGTACCTCCCAGCGGTGGCCGGGGGAGAACGAAGAAGGGGTGGGCGCGTGCGTGTTCTGGGCGTGGACCCGGGGCTGACCCGGTGCGGCATCGGCGTGGTCGAGGGCGTCGCGGGCCGCCCGCTGACGATGCTCGGCGTCGGTGTCGTCCGCACCCCGGCCGACGCCGACATCGGCCACCGGCTCGTCGTCATCGAGCGCGGCATCGAGGAATGGCTGGACACGCACAGGCCCGAACTGGTCGCGGTCGAGCGGGTGTTCAGTCAGCACAACGTGCGTACGGTCATGGGCACGGCGCAGGCGAGCGCGGTCGCCATGCTGTGTGCCGCCCGCCGCGGACTGCCCGTCGCGCTCCACACTCCCAGCGAGGTCAAGGCCGCCGTCACCGGCACCGGCCGCGCCGAGAAGGCCCAGGTCGGCGCCATGGTGACGCGGCTGCTGCGGCTCGACGCACCGCCGAAACCGGCCGACGCCGCCGACGCGCTCGCCCTCGCCATCTGCCACATCTGGCGCGCCCCCGCCCAGAACCGCCTCCAGCAGGCGGTCGCCGCACACCACGCACTGAAAGGCCGTACCGCATGATCGCCTTTGTGAGCGGCCCGGTCGCCGCTCTCGCCCCGACGACCGCCGTGATCGAGGTCGGTGGCATCGGCATGGCTGTGCAGTGCACGCCGAACACGCTCTCGGAGCTGAGGGTCGGTCAGGAGGCGAGGCTCGCCACGTCGTTGGTCGTCAGGGAGGACTCCCTGACGCTGTACGGCTTCGCCGACGACGACGAGCGCCAGGTCTTCGAGCTGCTCCAGACCGCGAGCGGCGTCGGCCCGCGCCTCGCCCAGGCGATGCTCGCCGTGCACAGCCCGGACGCCCTGCGCCTCGCCGTGGCCATGGATGACGAGAAGGCGCTGACCGCCGTGCCGGGCATCGGCAAGAAGGGTGCCCAGAAGCTGCTCCTGGAGCTGAAGGACCGCCTCGGCGAGCCCATCGGCTCCGCGGCGCGCGCCGCGGGAGCGCCCGTCAGCCAGTCGTGGCGCGACCAGCTGCACGCCGCCCTGATCGGCCTCGGCTACGCCGGCCGCGAGGCCGACGAGGCGGTCGTCGCGGTGACGCCGCAGGCGGAGGCGGCGGCCGGTGAGCCGCATATCGGCCGGCTGCTCAAGGCCGCCCTCCAGACCCTGAACCGCACCCGCTGACGCCGTGCCCCTCACGGGGCGGGACCAGGCACCGAGACCGACCGCCAGGCACCGAGACCGATCGCCGGGCACCATCCGACCGCCAGCCACCATGACCGGCCTCCGGCGATCCGCCCACGCCGCATCGACGGCCGCGGACCGGGGCCGGCCCGAGAAGGACCGCGAGGCACACCTCATGGATTGGGACGACACCAGCAGCGAGACGTCGGCCGCCGCCGCGGCCGACCGCCTCGTCGGGGCATCCGCCGACGGCGAGGACCAAGCCGTCGAGGCAGCCCTGCGACCCAAGTCGCTGGACGAGTTCGTCGGTCAGGAGCGCGTGCGCGAGCAGCTCGACCTTGTCCTGAAAGCGGCCCTCGCGCGCGGTGCCACCGCCGACCACGTCCTGCTCTCCGGCGCACCCGGACTCGGCAAGACCACCCTCTCCATGATCATCGCCGCGGAGATGGGCGCCCCGATCCGCATCACCTCGGGGCCCGCCATCCAGCACGCGGGCGACCTGGCCGCCATCCTGTCGTCCCTCCAGGAGGGCGAGGTCCTCTTCCTCGACGAGATCCACCGCATGTCCCGGCCCGCCGAGGAGATGCTCTACATGGCGATGGAGGACTTCCGCGTCGACGTGATCGTCGGCAAGGGCCCCGGTGCCACCGCCATCCCGCTGGAGCTGCCGCCGTTCACCCTGGTCGGCGCCACCACCCGGGCAGGGCTGCTGCCCCCGCCGCTGCGCGACCGCTTCGGCTTCACCGCGCACATGGAGTTCTACGAGCCCGCCGAGCTGGAGCGCGTCATCCACCGCTCGGCCCGGCTCCTCGACCTGGACGTGGACACCGAAGGCGCCGCCGAGATCGCCGGCAGGTCCCGCGGCACGCCCCGTATCGCCAACCGGCTGCTCCGCCGCGTCCGGGACTACGCCCAGGTCAAGGCCGACGGGCGGATCACCCGCGACATCGCAGCCGTGGCCCTCGGCGTCTACGAGGTCGACGGCCGCGGGCTGGACCGGCTCGACCGGGCCGTGCTCCAGGCACTCCTCAAGCTGTTCGCCGGCGGACCCGTCGGCCTGTCCACGCTGGCCGTGGCCGTGGGGGAGGAGCGTGAGACGGTCGAGGAGGTCGCCGAGCCCTTCCTCGTACGGGAGGGGCTGCTCGCCCGCACCCCGCGTGGCCGGATCGCGACCCCCGCGGCATGGGCCCATCTCGGCCTCGTACCGCCCCAGCACGGCGGGGGAGCGAACGGCGCGAGCGCAAGCGGACAACAGGGTCTGTTCGGGACGTGACGGCGCGGAGGGTCGCCGGGCCGGGAACCACGGTGCCATGCTGGGCGTTGTTCCATCGATGCGGACTGGCTTAGACTCCGCCGATGCCGCCCTTCAAGGTCGGCTTGCCCACCCCCGTAGATCAGGCCGCTCCCCAGCGCGGTCGTGCGAAGGAATTCCGTCCCGTGGATATCGTGACCCTCCTCCCCTTCATCGTGCTCATCGGGGCCATGTTCCTGATGACCCGCTCCGCCAAGAAGAAGCAGCAGGCGGCGGCGAACATGCGGAACCAGATGCAGCCCGGCACGGGTGTGCGGACCATCGGCGGTCTGTACGCCACCGTCAAGGAGGTCAACGACGACACGGTCGTCCTCGAGGCCGCGCCCGGCGTCCACCTCGTCTTCGCGAAGAACGCCATCGGTGCGGTCCTCGATGACGCCGAGTACAACCGGATCGTGCACGGCGACGATGACGACGCTCTCAAGAGCGACACCCCGGTCGTCCCGGACGACGCCTCGTCGCTGACCGAGGACGCGAAGGACGACAAGATCGACCTGGGCAAGAAGGACGCCGACGCGGACGACGCCGGCTCCGCGCCCGAGGCCAAGGACGCCAAGGACGACGAGAAGACCGACGGCGACACCGACGCGAAGTAACAGCGACCGGGGACCACGGGACGCCTACCGGCGACGACCGCGGTCCCCGGTTCGTGCCGAACACTGCGGGGGCAGGTCCCCACAACACTTCGTGGCCGCCCCGTCGCACACCCGGCGCGGTGCGGTTGGACAGGGAGAATCGAGAAGGTGGCAGCACCGAAGAAGGGCCGAAAGGCGCCGGGAGGTCAGGGGAGGCCGGGGCGCACCCTCGCGCTGATGCTGATCGTCATGGCCGCTCTCCTCGGCGGGATGTTCTGGTCCGGGGACACCACACCGCGACTGGGTATCGACCTCGCGGGCGGTACGACGATCACGCTCAAGGCCGTGGCGGAGCCCGGCAAGGAGAGCGCGGTCAACGAGACCAACATGAACACCGCGGTCAGCATCATCGAGCGCCGTGTCAACGGTCTGGGAGTCTCCGAGGCCGAGGTCCAGACCCAGGGCCGCGAGAACATCATCGTCAACATCCCCAAGGGGACGAACTCGGAGCAGGCCCAGAAGCAGGTGGGCACCACGGCCCAGCTGTTCTTCCGGCCCGTGCTGAACGTTGCGGCCGGTGGTCCCGTGGCGCCGGAGCCCTCCACGAGTCCCGCCCCCAGCGCCAGCCCTTCGGGCCAGGGTGACGACGGCAAGGACAAGGCGACCGCCCCGTCCGGTACGCCGACCGCCAGCCCCACCACGCAGGGCCGCGCCGTCACCGACGCGCTGAAGGCCCCCTCGCCCACGCCGACCGGCTCCGCGCCGACCCCGCCGGCGGCGACGCCGACGCCGCCGCCGGCCGACCCGGCGACCGCCGCGCTCCAGCAGAAGTTCATCGAGCTGAACTGCCTCGACACGAAGGCCCGTGTCGCGGTGGCCGAGGGCGCCAAGCCCGAGGACACCATCGTCGCCTGCGGCAAGAACAGCGCGGACCAGTGGGAGAAGTACCTCCTGGGCCCGGCCGAGGTCGACGGTCGGGACGTCGACAGCGCGAAGGGCGTGCTGGACCCGCAGCGCGGCATGTGGATCGTCCAGATGGACTTCACGAGCGAGGGCTCGAAGAAGTTCTCCAAGATCACCGGCAAGCTGTCGCAGCAGCCTTCGCCGCAGAACCAGTTCGCGATCGTTCTCGACGGCGATGTCGTCTCGGCCCCGCAGGTCAACCAGACGCTCAGCGCCAACGCCGAGATCTCCGGCAGCTTCACCCAGCAGTCCGCCCAGGACCTGGGCAACATCCTCAGCTACGGTGCGCTCCCGCTGAGCTTCGACCAGCAGAGCGTCACCACCGTCACCGCCGCGCTCGGCGGCGAGCAGCTCAAGGCCGGCCTCATCGCGGGCGCGATCGGCCTCGCGCTCGTCGTGATCTACCTGGTGGCCTACTACCGCGGTCTGTCGATCGTCGCCCTGCTCAGCCTCATGGTCTCGGCGATCCTCACGTACTCCCTGATGGCGCTGCTCGGCCCGGCCATCGGCTTCGCGCTGAACCTCCCGGCGGTCTGCGGCGCCATCGTGGCGATCGGTATCACCGCCGACTCGTTCATCGTGTACTTCGAGCGCATCCGTGACGAGATCCGCGAGGGCCGGACGCTGCGCCCGGCCGTCGAGCGTGCCTGGCCGCGTGCCCGGCGCACGATCCTGGTGTCCGACTTCGTGTCGTTCCTCGCCGCCGCGGTGCTCTTCGTCGTCACGGTCGGCAAGGTCCAGGGCTTCGCGTTCACGCTCGGCCTGACCACCCTGCTCGATGTCGTCGTGGTGTTCTTCTTCACCAAGCCGCTGATGACGCTCCTCGCCCGCAGGAAGTTCTTCGCGAACGGTCACCCCTGGTCCGGACTGGACCCGAAGCGGCTCGGCGCCAAGCCGCCGCTGCGCCGCTCGCGCCGTGTCTCCGCCCCCATCGACCCGAAGGAGGCGTGAGATGTCGCGTCTCGGCACCATCGGCGCCAGGCTCTACCGCGGCGAGGTCGGCTACGACTTCATCGGCAAGCGGAAGATCTGGTACGCCCTCTCGATCCTGATCACCATCACGGCCATCGTCGGCCTGGCGGTGCGGGGTCTCAACATGGGCATCGAGTTCAAGGGCGGTGCCGTCTTCACCACCCCCGCGACGAGCGTGTCCGTCTCCCAGGCCCAGGAGTACGCGCAGGAGGCCTCCGGGCACCCCGCGATCGTCCAGAAGCTCGGCAACGACGCGCTGCGCATCCAGGTCAGCGAGCTGAACACCGCCGAGGCCGGCGAGGTCGGCAAGCAGCTCGCCCAGGACATGGGGATCAAGGGCGAGATCAACGCGGAGCTGGTCGGCCCCAGCTGGGGTGAGCAGATCGCCAACAAGGCGTGGACCGGCCTCGGCGTGTTCATGCTCCTCGTGGTGATCTATCTGGCGATCGCCTTCGAATGGCGCATGGCCGTCGCCGCCCTCATCGCCCTGATCCACGACATCACGATCACGGTGGGTATCTACGCCCTGGTCGGGTTCGAGGTCACGCCGGGTACGGTGATCGGTCTGCTGACCATCCTCGGTTATTCGCTGTACGACACGGTGGTCGTCTTCGACAGCCTCAAGGAAGGCACGAAGGACATCACCAAGCAGACCCGCTGGACGTACAGCGAGATCGCCAACCGTTCCATCAACGGCACGCTGGTGCGCTCGATCAACACCACGGTCGTGGCACTCCTGCCGGTCGCCGGTCTGCTGTTCATCGGCGGTGGTTTCCTCGGCGCGGGCATGCTCAACGACATCTCGCTGTCGCTGTTCGTCGGTCTCGCGGCCGGTGCGTACTCGTCGATCTTCATCGCCACTCCGCTGGTCGCCGACCTGAAGGAGCGCGAGCCGCAGATGAAGGCCCTGAAGAAGCGGGTCCTCGCCAAGCGCGCGGCCGCCGCCAAGGGTGAGTCCGCCGACGACGCCGACGCGGAGGGTGCTGCAGCCGGGTCGTACGACGACGTTCCGGATGCGGCCACGGCCGCCGGCACCGTCGTCGGTCAGCGCGGCCGCGGCCACGGCCGCCCCTCGTCGGGGAAGCGCCGGTGACCGAGAGCAAGCGGGAGCTGCTGCTCAGCCGCATCCGTGACGTGCCGGACTATCCGAAGCCGGGCGTGATGTTCAAGGACATCACGCCGCTGCTCGCGGACCCGGCCGCGTTCACGGTGCTGACGGAGAGCCTCGCCGAGCTGTGCGCACGCCACGGCGCGACGAAGATCGTCGGTCTGGAGGCCCGCGGCTTCATCCTGGCCGCGCCCGTCGCGGTCCGGGCCGGGATCGGATTCGTCCCCGTACGCAAGGCGGGCAAGCTCCCCGGAGCGACCCTGTCGCAGGCGTACGAGCTGGAGTACGGCACGGCCGAGATCGAGGTGCACGCCGAGGACCTCGGTGCGGACGACCGCGTCATGGTCATCGACGACGTCCTCGCCACCGGCGGCACGGCGGAGGCCTCGCTGGAGCTGATCCGCCGGGCCGGCGCCGAGGTCGCGGGCGTCGCGATCCTCATGGAGCTGGGCTTCCTCGGCGGGCGTGCCCGCCTGGAGCCTGCCCTGCGCGGCGCCCCGCTCGAGGCTCTGATCACGCTCTGAGCGCCTCAGGACCCGTATACGGCGGTACGGAACGGGCATCCGGGAACACCGGGTGCCCGTTCCGCGTTGTGGACAGTCCCCCGTCTCGGGGCGAGGTGAACGCCCGAGGTCGATACCATGGCCTTTCCGGGCCTGACCGGGGGACCCGGATCCGCACGAGGAGTGCTCTTGCCAGACGAGGCCCAGCCCGCCACCGCGCAGCCCGAGCGACAGGCCGACAAGGCTGTGGCGGCCCCAGTCACGCCCGAGAAGAAGTCCGCGGACAGCGCCGGGGCCGCGGCCCCGGCGGAGCGTGCGAACGGCTCGGCCCCCGCTCCCACCCCGGTGACCGCCCCGAAGCCCCCGCCCGCCCCTCCGGGGCGCTCGGGCGGTTCGTCGAACCGGGTCCGCGCCCGCCTCGCCCGTCTCGGCGTCCAGCGCTCCAGCCCGTACAACCCGGTCCTCGAGCCCCTGCTGCGGATCGTCCGGAGCAACGACCCGAAGATCGAGAGCTCGACGCTGCGCCAGATCGAGCGGGCCTATCAGGTCGCCGAGCGCTGGCACCGCGGCCAGAAGCGCAAGAGCGGTGACCCGTACATCACCCATCCGCTCGCCGTCACCACCATCCTCGCCGAGCTCGGCATGGACCCCGCGACGCTGATGGCGGGCCTCCTGCACGACACCGTCGAGGACACCGAGTACGGCCTGGACACGCTGCGCCGCGACTTCGGCGACCAGGTCGCCCTGCTCGTCGACGGCGTCACCAAGCTGGACAAGGTCAAGTTCGGCGAGGCCGCGCAGGCCGAGACAGTACGCAAGATGGTCGTCGCCATGGCCAAGGACCCGCGCGTCCTGGTCATCAAGCTCGCCGACCGCCTGCACAACATGCGCACGATGCGCTACCTCAAGCGGGAGAAGCAGGAGAAGAAGGCCCGCGAGACCCTGGAGATCTACGCCCCGCTGGCGCACCGGCTGGGCATGAACACCATCAAGTGGGAGCTGGAGGACCTCGCCTTCGCGATCCTCTACCCCAAGATGTACGACGAGATCGTGCGGCTCGTCGCCGAGCGCGCGCCCAAGCGCGACGAGTACCTCGCCATAGTGACCGACGAGGTCCAGTCCGACCTGCGCGCCGCCCGCATCAAGGCCACCGTCACCGGCCGCCCGAAGCACTACTACAGCGTCTACCAGAAGATGATCGTCCGCGGCCGTGACTTCGCGGAGATCTACGACCTGGTCGGCATCCGCGTCCTCGTCGACACCGTCCGCGACTGCTACGCGGCGCTCGGCACCGTCCACGCGCGCTGGAACCCGGTTCCTGGGCGGTTCAAGGACTACATCGCGATGCCGAAGTTCAACATGTACCAGTCGCTGCACACGACGGTCATCGGACCCAACGGCAAGCCCGTCGAACTCCAGATCCGTACGTTCGACATGCACCGCCGCGCCGAGTACGGCATCGCCGCGCACTGGAAGTACAAGCAGGAAGCCGTCGCCGGCGCCTCCAAGGTCCGCACCGACGTACCCAAGGCGACGGGCAAGGACAAGGACGCCATCAACGACATGGCGTGGCTGCGGCAGCTCCTCGACTGGCAGAAGGAGACCGAGGACCCGGGCGAGTTCCTGGAGTCGCTGCGCTTCGACCTGTCCCGCAACGAGGTCTTCGTCTTCACGCCGAAGGGCGACGTCATAGCGCTCCCCGCGGGCGCCACCCCCGTCGACTTCGCATACGCCGTCCACACCGAGGTCGGCCACCGCACCATAGGCGCACGCGTCAACGGCCGCCTCGTACCGCTCGAATCCACCCTGGACAACGGCGACTTGGTGGAGGTCTTCACCTCCAAGGCCACCGGCGCCGGCCCCTCCCGGGACTGGCTCGGCTTCGTCAAGTCACCGCGGGCGAGGAACAAGATCCGGGCCTGGTTCTCCAAGGAGCGCCGGGACGAGGCGATCGAGCAGGGCAAGGACGCCATCGCCCGCGCCATGCGCAAGCAGAACCTGCCGATCCAGCGCATCCTCACCGGCGACTCGCTGGTGACGCTGGCGCACGAGATGCGCTACCCGGACATCTCCTCGCTGTACGCGGCGATCGGTGAGGGCCATGTCGCCGCACAGGGCGTCGTCCAGAAGCTCGTCCAGGCCCTCGGCGGCGAGGAGGCCGCCACCGAGGACATCGCCGAGTCCGTACCGCCGTCCCGCACCCGCGGGCGCAAGCGTCGCGCCGCCGCCGACCCCGGTGTCGTCGTCAAGGGTGTCGACGACGTCTGGGTGAAGCTCGCCCGCTGCTGTACGCCCGTCCCCGGCGACCCCATCATCGGCTTCGTCACCCGCGGCAGCGGCGTCTCGGTCCACCGGGCGGACTGCGTCAACGTGGACTCGCTCTCCCAGCAGCCCGAGCGGATCCTCGACGTCGAATGGGCGCCCACCCAGTCCTCGGTCTTCCTGGTCGCCATACAGGTCGAGGCCCTGGACCGCTCCAGGCTCCTCTCGGACGTCACCCGCGTCCTGTCCGACCAGCACGTCAACATCCTGTCGGCGGCCGTCCAGACCTCCCGCGACCGCGTCGCCACCTCTCGCTTCACCTTCGAGATGGGTGACCCCAAGCACCTCGGTCATGTCCTCAAGGCGGTCCGGGGCGTGGAGGGTGTGTACGACGTGTACCGGGTGACCTCGGCACGCAGGCCGTGACTCCGAGCCCGTCCGACGTTCGAAGACGGGCACGGGCACCACGGCACATGAACCGTCGGCACGGGCACCACGGCACATGAACCGTCGGCACGGGCACCACGCACCGCGCACGTACAACCGGCTGACGGGCTCACCGGCCGGTAACGGACGACGAGGCCGCCGCGCACGGCCGAAGGGCCCGGCAGCAACCTCGCTGCCGGGCCCTTCGCCGTACCGCGGGCGAACCGTCAGCCGCCGAACTCCTCCAGGCCCTTCAGCGCCTGGTCCAGGAGCGCCTGCCGGCCCTCGAGCTCCTTCGCCAGCTTGTCCGCCCTGGCGTTGTTGCCCGCAGCACGCGCCGCGTCGATCTGCTGACGCAGCTTGTCGACCGCCGCCTGCAGCTGGCCGGTCAGACCCGCGGCACGCGCCCGCGCCTCCGGGTTGGTGCGGCGCCACTCGGCCTCCTCGGCCTCCTGGATCGCCCGCTCCACCGCGTGCATCCGGCCCTCGACCTTCGGGCGGGCGTCGCGCGGGACATGGCCGATGGCCTCCCAACGCTCGTTGATGGAACGGAAGGCGGCACGGGCAGCCTTCAGATCCGTCACCGGCACGAGCTTCTCGGCCTCGGCCGCCAGCTCCTCCTTGAGCTTCAGGTTCTCCGTCTGCTCCGCGTCACGCTCGGCGAAGACCCCGCTGCGCGCGGCGAAGAAGACGTCCTGGGCACCGCGGAAGCGGTTCCACAGGTCGTCCTCGTGCTCGCGCTGGGCGCGGCCCGCGGCCTTCCACTCCGTCATCAGCTCGCGGTAGCGCGCGGCCGTGTCGCCCCAGTCCGTCGAACCGGACAGCGCCTCGGCCTCGGCGACCAGTCGCTCCTTGGTCTGGCGGGCCACCTCGCGCTGCGCGTCCAGCGAGGCGAAGTGCGCCTTGCGGCGCTTGGAGAACGCCGAGCGCGCGTGCGAGAAGCGGTGCCACAGCTCGTCGTCGGACTTCCGGTCGAGCCGGGGCAGGCCCTTCCAGGTGTCCACCAGTGCGCGCAGCCGCTCGCCGGCCGCCCGCCACTGCTCGCTCTGCGCCAGCTCCTCGGCCTCCGTGACCAGCTCCTCCTTGGCGCGCCTGGCCTCGTCGGTCTGCTTGGCCTTCTGCGCCTTGCGCTCCTCACGCCGCGCCTCGACGGTCGCGACGAGCGCGTCCAGGCGCTTGCGCAGGGCGTCGAGGTCACCGACGGCGTGATGCTCGTCGAGCTGGTGACGGATGTGATCGATGGCGGCCGTCGCATCCTTGGCCGACAGATCGGTGGTCTTCACCCGCTTCTCGAGGAGGCCGATTTCGACAACCAAGCCCTCGTACTTGCGCTCGAAGTAGGCCAGGGCCTCCTCGGGAGTCCCGGCCTGCCACGATCCGACGACCTGCTCGCCCTCGGAAGTCCGCACGTACACGGTGCCCGTCTCGTCGACGCGGCCCCACGGGTCGCTGCTCACAGCGCCTCCTCCACATGATGCCTACGAGGGGGTTGCTCCCCCTGGGCATCGTCCACAGTTTCCTGGACGGGCCTCGCCCGTCTTCCACAACGCGAGTCAGCCCGCGCTGCACAACGCCAATCTAGGCGACCGGCCGCCCGGCTGTCCGCACTCGCCGCCGCCGAATTCGCCGGGTCACCCCTCGCTGACCGCCACCTTCTTGACCGCGACCGCCTTCTTGGGAGCGCCGTCCGTGGCGCCGCCGTCGACTCCCCCCGCCGCGACCGCCTTGACCGTGTTCAGGCCGGTCGTGTCCATGGTGCCGAACGGCGTGTAGCCGGGGGGCAGTTTGCTGTCCTTCCAGACCAGGAAGAACTGGCTGCCGCCACTGTTCGGCTGTCCGGTGTTCGCCATCGCCACCGTGCCGGCCTTGTACGTCACCGTGCCGTCCGCTCCCGCCTTGCCGAGCCCCGTCAGGTTCTCGTCCGGGATCGTGTAGCCGGGACCGCCGGTGCCGTCGCCCTTCGGGTCGCCGCACTGCAGTACGAAGATGCCGTCCGTGGTGAGCCGGTGACACTTCGTGCTGTCGAAGAAGCCCTTGTCCGCGAGGTGCTTGAACGAGTTCACGGTGCGCGGCGTCTTCGCGGCGTCCATCGCGATGGAGATGTCGCCCTGGCTGGTCTTGAGCGACATCGTGTACTTGGCCTTCGCGTCGATGGCCATGGCCGGCTCGGGCACGCTGCTCTCGCTCGCCGTGGGGGAGGGCGTGGACTCCGCCGCCGCGTCGCTGCCTTCGGAGCCGCCGTCCGAGAGGCCGACCGAGGCGTACGCCGCCGCACCGGCGGCCAGCGCCACGGCGAGTGCCGCGGCGATGACCGTGTTGCGGCGTTTCGCCTTGCGTCGCGCCTCTTCCCGGCGCTGCTGCTGCCGCTCGAACTTCTCCCTGGCGAGCTGCCGCCGCCGCTGATCGCTGCTGACCACCGGGTCTTCTCCTCGTGATGGTGTGATCTATCCGGGCGAGTGTGCCCGTACCGTATACGGGTTGGCTGTGAAATGAGCAGCGCCGGTAGGCTCTGACCTGTTGCAATTCGATACAGCAACTTCCCCGTCGGACGACATATCGAGGACGATCGTGCTTATTGCCGGGTTCCCCGCAGGGGCCTGGGGGACCAACTGTTACCTGGTCGCCCCGGCCGCAGGCGAGGAGTGCGTGATCATCGACCCGGGCCACCAGGCCGCCCAGGGAGTCGAGGAGACGCTCAAGAAGCATCGGCTCAAGCCTGTCGCCGTGATGCTCACCCATGGCCACATCGACCATGTCGCCTCCGTCGTCCCGGTCTGCGGAGCCCATGACGTACCGGCGTGGATCCACCCCTCCGACCGGTACATGATGAGCGACCCGGAGAAGGCCCTCGGCCGCTCCGTCGGGATGCCGCTCATGGGTGAGCTGACGGTGGGGGAGCCGGACGACGTCCACGAGCTGACGGACGGCGCCGCGCTGAAGCTTGCGGGTCTCGAGCTGACCGTGACGCACGCGCCCGGCCATACGAAGGGGTCGGTGACCTTCGGCCTGCCCGAGGCGGCGGACATCCCGCCGGTCTTCTTCTCGGGCGATCTGCTCTTCGCCGGCTCCATCGGACGCACCGACCTGCCCGGCGGTGACATGGCCGAGATGCTCGAATCGCTGGCCCGCGTGTGCCTGCCCCTCGACGACTCGACCGTGGTGCTGTCCGGCCACGGCCCCCAGACGACCATCGGCCGCGAGCGCGCCACCAACCCGTACCTGCGGGAGGTGGCCTCCGGCCAGGGAGACGGAACGACCGCCGCTCCCCGACGAGGAATGTGACGAGACCCTTCGTGAGTACTTTCCAAGCCCCCAAGGGCACGTACGACCTGATCCCGCCGGACTCCGCGAAGTACCTCGCGGTGCGCGAGGCGATCGCCGCGCCGCTGAGGAACTCCGGCTACGGCTACATCGAGACGCCGGGCTTCGAGAGCGTCGAACTGTTCGCGCGCGGTGTCGGTGAGTCCACCGACATCGTCACCAAGGAGATGTACGCCTTCGAGACCAAGGGCGGCGACAAGCTCGCCCTGCGGCCCGAGGGCACCGCCTCCGTGCTGCGCGCGGCCCTGGAGGCCAACCTGCACAAGACGGGCAACCTCCCGGTCAAGCTCTGGTACTCGGGCTCGTACTACCGCTACGAGCGCCCGCAGAAGGGCCGCTACAGGCACTTCTCGCAGGTCGGTGCCGAGGCGATCGGTGCCGAGGACCCGGCGCTCGACGCCGAGCTGATCATCCTGGCCGACCAGGCGTACCGTTCGCTCGGCCTGCGGAACTTCCGCATCCTGCTGAACTCGCTGGGCGACAAGGAGTGCCGTCCCGTCTACCGTGACGCCCTCCAGGGTTTCCTCCGCGGGCTCGACCTGGACGAGGACACCCGGCGCCGCGTCGACATCAACCCGCTGCGGGTCCTCGACGACAAGCGCGACGCGGTCCAGAAGCAGCTCGTCGGCGCGCCGCTGCTGCGCGACTACCTGTGCGACGCGTGCAAGGCGTACCACGAGGAGGTGCGCGAGCTGCTCGCCGCCGCGGGTGTGACGTACGAGGACGACGAGAAGCTGGTGCGCGGCCTCGACTACTACACGCGCACGACGTTCGAGTTCGTCCACGACGGTCTCGGCTCGCAGTCCGCGGTGGGCGGTGGCGGTCGCTACGACGGCCTCTCCGAGATGATCGGCGGGCCCGCGCTGCCGTCGGTGGGCTGGGCGCTCGGCGTGGACCGCACGGTACTGGCGCTGGAGGCCGAGGGCATCGAACTCGAACTCCCCGCCGGCACCAGCGTGTTCGCGGTCCCGCTGGGCGAGGAGGCCCGCCGGGTGCTGTTCGGTGTCGTCACCGCGCTGCGCAAGGCCGGGGTCGCGGCCGACTTCTCGTACGGCGGCAAGGGCCTCAAGGGCGCCATGAAGAACGCGAACCGGAGCGGCGCGCGGTACACGATCGTCGCCGGCGAGCGGGACCTCGCGGAGGGCGTGGTCCAGCTCAAGGACATGGAGTCCGGTGAGCAGACCGCGGTGCCCTTGGACGCGGTGATCGCGGAGATCCGGGCGAAGCTCGCCTGAGCGGTTTCCCGGGTGGATTCCGGGCGGGTGCCGCGCGGATTCCTGAGCGTATGTCGAGCGGACGTTCCGCGGATGGGCCCGGGCCGGGACGACCGGCCCGGGCCGTCCGTGTGTCCGGCCTCATGTCCATCGAACGGTGGACACGGCCCGCAGTGCGGCAGAATGACCATGCCAGCAGCCACCAAGTGATGGAAACAGCGATATGACGACTGCAGCGGTTGACGGCGTGTCCTCAGGACAGGAATCGGAGAGCGCGCGCGGCACGGTCGGAGGAAGCCGCGCCCTCGCATGGCTGCTCGTGATCACCGGCGCGGCCGGGCTGCTGGCCGCGTGGGTCATCACGATCGACAAGTTCAAGATCCTGGAGGCAAAGGTCGCGGGGGAGACCTTCACCCCCGGCTGCAGCCTCAACCCGATCGTCTCCTGCGGCAGTGTCATGGAGAGCGACCAGGCGTCTGCCTTCGGCTTCCCGAACCCGATGCTCGGGCTCGCCGCCTACGCGATCGTGATCTGCGTCGGCATGAGTCTGCTCGCGGGCGCCCGCTTCCGCCGCTGGTACTGGCTCACCTTCAACGCCGGCACGCTCTTCGGCGTCGCGTTCTGCACCTGGCTCCAGTACCAGTCGCTGTACAACATCAACGCGCTGTGCCTGTGGTGCTGCCTGGCCTGGGTCGCCACGATCTTCATGTTCTGGTATGTGACCTCGCACAACATCCGCAAGGGTCTGCTGCCGGCCCCGGAGTGGGCGAAGAACTTCCTCGCCGAGTTCACATGGGTCCTGCCGGTCCTGCACACCGGAGTCATCGGCATGCTCGTCCTGACCCGCTGGTGGGACTTCTGGACCAGCTGACGGGCCCTGGCCGGGTTGTCGCGGGCCCGGGCCGGGCTGTCAGTGCCCTCACATAGGCTTCATGCCTGTGGAGCCCGATCTCTTTACCGCCGCTGCCGAGGAACGCCAGGAGAAGGACCCGTCCGCGAGCCCTCTGGCCGTCCGGATGCGTCCGCGCACCCTGGACGAGGTCGTCGGCCAGCAGCACCTGCTGAAGCCGGGTTCGCCGCTCCGGCGTCTCGTGGGCGAAGGCGACGGCGGGCCGGCGGGCGCCTCGTCCGTCATCCTGTGGGGCCCGCCCGGCACCGGCAAGACGACCCTGGCGTATGTGGTCTCGAAGGCGACCGACAAGCGGTTCGTGGAGCTCTCCGCGATCACCGCGGGCGTCAAGGAGGTCCGGGCCGTCATCGACGGGGCCCGCCGCGCTGCCGGTGGCTTCGGGAAGGAGACCGTCCTCTTCCTCGACGAGATCCACCGCTTCAGCAAGGCCCAGCAGGACTCCCTCCTGCCGGCCGTGGAGAACCGCTGGGTGACGCTCATCGCGGCGACGACCGAGAATCCGTACTTCTCGGTGATCTCCCCGCTGCTCTCCCGCTCCCTGCTGCTGACGCTGGAGCCGCTCACCGACGACGATCTGCGCGGGCTGCTGCGGCGGGCGCTGCCGGCGGAGCGCGGCCTCGGCGGCGCGGCGACGCTGCCCGAGGACGCAGAGGCGCACCTGCTGCGGGTCGCCGGCGGCGACGCCAGGCGGGCGCTGACCGCCCTCGAAGCAGCCGCGGGCGCCGCGCTCGCCAAGGGGGAGCAGGAGATCTCCCTGCAGACCGTGGAGGAGACGGTCGACCGGGCCGCGGTGAAGTACGACCGCGACGGCGACCAGCACTACGACGTGGCGAGCGCGCTGATCAAGTCCATCCGGGGTTCCGACGTGGACGCTGCGCTGCACTACCTGGCGCGGATGATCGAAGCGGGGGAGGACCCGCGGTTCATCGCACGGCGCCTCATGATCTCGGCCAGCGAGGACATCGGCCTCGCCGATCCGACCGCCCTGGCCACGGCCGTCGCCGCAGCCCAGGCCGTCGCCATGATCGGCTTCCCCGAGGCCGCGCTGACCCTCAGCCACGCCACGATCGCCCTGGCCCTCGCCCCGAAGTCCAACGCGGCGACGACAGCGATAGGCGCGGCCCTGGCGGACGTACGGGACGGACTGGCCGGGCCCGTCCCGCCTCATCTGCGCGACGGCCACTACAAGGGTGCGGCCAAGCTCGGTCACGCCCAGGGGTACGTGTATCCGCACGACGTCCCGGGCGCCGTCGCGCCGCAGCAGTACGCACCGGATGCGATCCACGGAAGGCGCTACTACGAACCGACGCGGTACGGAGCGGAGGCGCGGTACGCGGACGTGGTGGAGAAGGTCCGCGAGCGTCTGCGCGGCGAGGGCGCGGCCGACGGCCGCTGATCAACGGCGCCGGGTACTCCCGTGTCAGCAGCACCTCGCACGCCCTGTAGACTGACCCGCAGCGCTGCGTCCCGTGTCCGGTCTCGACCGGCACCACCAGAACGGGACATCCAGCCGGAGTCTCCACTGCTTTCGAGCCGGAGACTCCAGGAGCGTCGCGCACCGTCGAAGGTGTCGCGGGCAGCCCACCACCCCTCCATGGCGGTCGGTGGGCCACTCGCGTGCTGCACGTATGTGCCCAGACCAGGGGAGCGGCTGCCCACCGAGTCTGCCGTTCACGGCAGGACCCGATGGGTTTCCCCGGCTGCGGATGCGACCTCCCTTAACCCTGGTGAAGCCGATTTCACAGAGAACGAGAGAGGTTGGTTCATGCCGAACCAGTCCCGTCCCAAGGTCAAGAAGTCCCGTGCCCTTGGTATCGCGCTGACGCCGAAGGCCGTCAAGTACTTCGAGGCTCGCCCCTACCCGCCGGGTGAGCACGGCCGCGGCCGCAAGCAGACCTCGGACTACAAGGTCCGTCTGCTCGAGAAGCAGCGCCTTCGCGCGCAGTACGACGTCTCCGAGCGTCAGCTGGTCCGTGCCTACGAGCGCGCCAGCAAGGTCCAGGGCAAGACCGGTGAGGCGCTGATCATCGAGCTCGAGCGCCGTCTCGACGCCCTGGTGCTCCGCTCCGGTATCGCCCGCACGATCTACCAGGCCCGTCAGATGGTCGTCCACGGCCACATCGAGGTCAACGGTGGCAAGGTCGACAAGCCGTCGTTCCGTGTCCGCCCGGACGACGTCGTGACGGTCCGCGAGCGTTCCCGCGAGAAGAGCCTGTTCCAGGTCGCGCGCGAGGGTGGTTTCGCCCCCGACGGCGAGATCCCGCGCTACCTGCAGGTCAACCTCAAGGCGCTCGCCTTCCGCCTGGACCGGGAGCCGAACCGCAAGGAGATCCCGGTGATCTGCGACGAGCAGCTCGTCGTCGAGTACTACGCCCGTTGATCCAGCGGTCGTAGCACCACCGGCCTCACGCGCCCGAGCCCGTCGCTTTCCCGCCTGCCTGCGGGGGAGCGGCGGGCTTCCGCGTTCCCGTACCGGCTGCGCCCCGAGCTGTTCGCAACCCGTCGAGCGCGCACGGGAGTTGGCCGCGTACGAGACGGCCGAGATCGAATTGCCCGGGTCTGCCGGGAGATTGCCTCGCCGCGACGGGCACGCTGCGTACTCGGGTGCGAACAGTCCGTACAATCGGCCTGCGCAACTCCCCTCCGGGACGCCGTCGATCCGGTACAGGCTGCGACCTTCGGCGCGATAGGGTCGGAGGACGACTTTCGAAGGCCCGACGACGAGCAGAGAGCGGTGCAGCGTGACCGGTGGAGAGGTTGCCGGGATCCTGGTGGCCGTCTTCTGGGCGATCCTGGTCTCCTTCCTCGCCGTGGTGCTGGTGAGGCTGGCCCAGACGCTCAGGGCGACCACCAAGCTGGTGGCGGACGTGACGGAACAGGCCGTGCCGCTGCTGGCCGACGCCTCCCAGGCCGTCCGCTCCGCGCAGACCCAGCTCGACCGGGTCGACGCCATCGCCTCCGACGTCCAGGAGGTCACCTCCAACGCGTCGGCACTCTCCACGACCGTCGCCTCGACCTTCGGCGGCCCGCTCGTCAAGGTGGCGGCGTTCGGGTACGGCGTACGCAAGGCGATGAGCCGCAACAAGACCGACGAGGCGCCGCCCGAGCGGGTCCGGCGCACGGTCATCGTCGGCCGCACCGTGCCGGCCGCGAGGCGCCGGAAGCAGAAGGGCTAGGCCACGATGTTCCGTCGTGCGTTCTGGTTCACCGCAGGCGCCGCAGCCGGTGTGTGGGCCACGACCAAGGTCAACCGCAAGCTCAGGCAGCTGACCCCCGAGAGCCTGGCCGCCCAGGCCGCCAACAAGGCGATCGAGACCGGGCACCGCCTCAAGGACTTCGCCCTCGACGTCAGGGCCGGGATGGTCCAGCGCGAGGCCGAGCTCGGCGAGGCGCTCGGTATCGAGGCACCCCCTCAGCACGGGCTCCCCGCGCAGCGCCGCGTGGCCGCACTCGAGGGCCGCCCCGAAAACCAGAAGCAGGACCAGAAGCACTACGGGATGCTTGACAAGAAGCACTCGTACAACCGGAATGAGGACCACTGATGGAGTCGGCAGAAATCCGCCGCCGCTGGCTGAGCTTCTTCGAGGAGCGCGGGCACACCGTCGTGCCTTCGGCGTCGCTCATCGCGGACGACCCGACTCTGCTCCTGGTCCCCGCGGGCATGGTCCCGTTCAAGCCGTACTTCCTGGGCGAGGTCAAGCCCCCGTTCCCGCGCGCCACCAGTGTGCAGAAGTGTGTGCGCACGCCGGACATCGAAGAGGTCGGCAAGACCACCCGCCACGGCACGTTCTTCCAGATGTGCGGCAACTTCTCCTTCGGCGACTACTTCAAGGAAGGCGCCATCAAGCTCGCCTGGGAGCTGCTCACCTCCCCGGTGGCGGACGGCGGCTACGGGCTGGAGCCGGAGAAGCTCTGGATCACCGTCTACCTCGACGACGACGAGGCCGAGCGCATCTGGCGCGATGTCGTGGGCGTCCCCGCCGAGCGCATCCAGCGCCTGGGCAAGAAGGACAACTTCTGGTCCATGGGCGTCCCGGGCCCCTGCGGTCCCTGCTCGGAGATCAACTACGACCGCGGCCCCGAGTTCGGCGTCGAGGGCGGCCCCGCCGTCAACGACGAGCGCTACGTGGAGATCTGGAACCTGGTCTTCATGCAGTACGAGCGCGGCGAGGGCACCGGCAAGGAGGACTTCGAGATCCTCGGTGACCTCCCGAGCAAGAACATCGACACCGGTCTCGGCCTCGAGCGCCTCGCCATGATCCTGCAGGACGTGCGGAACATGTACGAGACCGACACCCTGCGCGTCGTCATGGACAAGGCCACCGAGCTCACCGGTGTGCGCTACGGCGCCGCCGAGGCCAGCGACGTGTCCCTGCGCGTGGTCGCCGACCACCTCCGCACGTCCGTGATGCTCATCGGCGACGGAGTCACCCCCGGCAACGAGGGCCGCGGCTACGTGCTGCGCCGCATCATGCGCCGCGCCATCCGCAACATGCGTCTGCTCGGTGCCACCGAGCCGGTCGTCGGCCCGCTCGCCGACGTGGTCATCAAGACCATGGGCGAGCAGTATCCGGAGCTGGAGACCGACCGCAAGCGCATCGAGACGGTCGCCCTCGCCGAGGAGGCCCGCTTCCTCAAGACGCTGAACGCCGGCACGAACGTCCTGGACAGTGCCGTCACCGAGGCCAGGAGCGCCGGCTCGAAGGTGCTCTCCGGAGACAGGGCCTTCCTGCTCCACGACACCTGGGGCTTCCCCATCGACCTCACCCTGGAGATGGCCGCCGAGCAGGGGCTCTCCGTGGACGAGGACGGCTTCCGCCGCCTGATGAAGGAGCAGCGGGAGCGCGCCAAGGCCGACGCCAAGGCCAAGAAGACCGGCCACGCCGACCTGTCCGCCTACCGCGAGGTCGCCGACACCGCCGGGTCGACCGAGTTCACGGGTTACCGCCACAACGAGGGCGAGTCGACCATCCTCGGTCTCCTCGTCGACGGCGTCCCGTCGCCCGCCGCCTCCGAGGGGGACGAGGTCGAGGTCGTCCTCGACCGCACCCCGTTCTACGCCGAGGGCGGCGGCCAGCTCGCCGACCAGGGCAGGATCAAGCTCGACACCGGAGCCGTCATCGAGGTGCGCGACGTCCAGCAGCCCGTCCCCGGAGTCTCCGTGCACAAGGGCTCGGTGCAGGTCGGCGAGGTCACCGTGGGCGCCTCCGGCTACGCCGCCATCGACGTCAAGCGCCGTCGCGCCATCGCCCGCGCCCACAGCGCCACACACCTCACCCACCAGGCGCTGCGCGACGCCCTCGGCCCGACCGCCGCCCAGGCCGGCTCAGAGAACTCGCCGGGCCGCTTCCGCTTCGACTTCGGCTCGCCGTCCGCCGTCCCCGGCACGGTTCTCACCGACGTCGAGCAGAAGATCAACGAGGTGCTCGCCCGCGAGCTCGACGTCCAGGCCGAGATCATGAGCATCGACGAGGCCAAGAAGCAGGGCGCCATCGCCGAGTTCGGCGAGAAGTACGGCGAGCGGGTCCGTGTCGTCACCATCGGCGACTTCTCCAAGGAGCTCTGCGGCGGTACGCACGTGCACAACACCGCCCAGCTGGGCCTGGTGAAGCTGCTCGGCGAGTCGTCGATCGGCTCGGGTGTGCGCCGTATCGAGGCCCTCGTCGGTGTCGACGCGTACAACTTCCTGGCCAGGGAGCACACGGTCGTGGCCCAGCTCCAGGAGCTGGTCAAGGGCCGGCCCGAGGAACTGCCGGAGAAGATCGCCGTCATGCTCGGCAAGCTGAAGGACGCCGAGAAGGAGATCGAGAAGTTCCGCGCGGAGAAGGTCCTCCAGGCCGCCGCCGGGCTCGCCGAGTCCGCCAAGGACGTCCGCGGCACGGCCCTGGTCACCGGTCAGGTCCCGGACGGCACGTCCGCCGACGACCTGCGCAAGCTGGTCCTCGACGTCCGCGGCCGCATCCCTGGCGAGCGCCCGGCCGTCGTGGCACTGTTCACCACGGCCAACGGCCGTCCGCTGACGGTCATCGCCACGAACGAGGCCGCCCGTGAGCGTGGCCTCAAGGCCGGCGAGTTGGTCCGTACGGCCGCCAAGACCCTCGGTGGCGGCGGTGGCGGCAAGCCGGACGTCGCCCAGGGCGGCGGTCAGAACCCGGACGCGATCGGCGACGCCGTCGACGCCGTCGAGCGCCTTGTGGCCGAGACGGCCTGATCGCCATGCGCAGAGGACGTCGTCTTGCGATCGACGTCGGGGACGCCCGGATCGGGGTCGCCTCGTGCGACCCCGACGGGGTCCTCGCCACACCGGTGGAGACCGTGCCGGGACGTGACGTCCCGGCCGCCCACCGTCGGCTGCGCCTGCTCGTCGAGGAGTACAAGCCGCTCGAGGTCGTCGTCGGCCTGCCCCGCTCGCTCAGCGGCGGCGAGGGCCCGGCGGCGGCGAAGGTCCGGGCCTTCGCCCAGGAGCTGGCACGCGGTATCGCGCCGGTGCCGGTGCGGCTCGTGGACGAGCGGATGACCACGGTGACGGCCAGTCAGGGATTGCGGGCGTCGGGCGTGAAGTCCAAGAAAGGCCGGTCCGTCATCGACCAGGCAGCCGCTGTGATCATCCTCCAAAACGCTCTTGAGTCCGAACGGGTATCTGATAATCCGCCCGGCGAGTGCGTCGAAGTGGTCATCTGATCGCGATACGGTAACGTTCCGCCCGACGCGGCGGCGTTCGAACAGCTGCCGCACGACGTAGAGGCGGACCGTCGGGTCGCCTCGCGGCTGTTTGGGGATCGATGACTGATTATGGCCGGGGCTCCGGCTCCGAACCGTGGCATCCCGAGGACCCGTTGTACGGGGACCAGGGATGGAGAGGTCGGCAGGGCCCGGAGGGCCATGTCGACCCGTACGGTGCCCAGCAGCCGCATCCGAATCAGCCGCGGCAGCCGTACCCGCAGCAGCAGGCGCAGCAGCCGTACCCGCAGCAGCAGCCGGAGCAGTACGGCGGCGGCCACCAGGACCCGTACCAGCAGCCGTACGGTGACCAGCACCAGCACCAGCACCAGCACCAGCAGCACCAGCAGCAGTACGGCGGCGGACCCCAGCACTACGGCGGTCCGCAGCAGTACCAGCAGCAGCCCTACGACGGCTCCCAGCAGTACACCGGCCAGCAGTACACCGACCAGCAGTACGGCAACCAGCAGTACGGTGCGGGCGGCTGGGACACCGGGCCGCAGCCCGCGATGCCGTACGAGCCCCAGGGCGCGCCGTACGGTGGCCAGGCCCCCGACATGTACGGCACCTCCGAGGCCTACCCGCCGCCCCAGCCCCCCGGTCGCCGTACGGCACCGCGGCGGGAGCCCGAGACCGACTGGGACGCCGAGCAGGAGGAGGAGACCCACCCCTTCTTCACCGGCGACGACGGCCCGGACGACGACTCCGGCTACGACGACGAGCGGAGTGCCTCCCGCCGTGGCGGCGGTCGTGACGGCCGCGGCGGTTCCAAGAAGCAGAAGAAGGGCCGCAGCGGCGTCGCGTGCCTCTTCGTCACCGTCGTCCTGGTGGGCGGTGCGGGCGGCCTCGGCTATGCCGGTTACCAGTTCTGGCAGGACCGCTTCGGCGCGGCGCCCGACTTCGCGGGTGAGGGCAACGGCACTGTCCAGGTCGAGATCCCGCAGGGAGCGACCGGAGCCACCATCGGCAATGCCCTCAAGGCGGCCGGCGTCGTGAAGAGCGTCGACGCGTTCATCGCCGCGCAGGCGAAGAACCCCAACGGGAAGAAGATCCAGGCGGGCGTCTACATCCTCAAGAAGGAAATGTCGGCGGCGAACGCCGTAGAGGCCATGCTCAATCCCGACAGCCGCAATACCCTGACCATTCCCGAGGGGAAGCGGAACACCTGGGTCTACGAGCAGATCGACACCCGGCTCGAGATCGACAAGGGCACCACCGAGAAGGTCGCGAAGGAACAGGCGAAGAAGCTCGGCCTGCCCGACTGGGCGAACAGCAACCCGGACATCAAGGACCCGCTGGAAGGATTCCTCTTCCCGGCCGCCTATCCGGTCGCCAAGGGCAGCAAGCCCGAGGTCGTCCTCAAGGCCATGGTCGCCCGCGCCAATCAGGAGTACGGCAAGAAGGACCTCAAGGCCGAGGCCGCGAAACTCGGTCTGAAATCGCCGCTGGAACTCATCACGGTGGCGAGCCTGGTCCAGGCGGAAGGCAAGTACAAGCACGACTTCGACAAGGTCTCGAGGGTCGTCTACAACCGGCTCAAGCCGGCCAACACGGAGACGTACGGTCTGCTCGACTTCGACTCCACGGTCAACTACGCGAAGAGCGAAAGTACCCTGGACACGGGCGCGGTCAAGGACCTGCGCACGTTCAAACACCCGTACAACACGTACTACATCAAGGGTCTGCCCCCCGGCCCCATCGGCAACCCCGGCGCGGCCGCACTCGCCTCAGCCCTCAAGCCGACGCCCGGTCCTTGGTACTACTTCGTGTCGATCACCGAGGAAGAGACCCTGTTCGCGGTCACCAACGCGGAGCACGAGCGCAACCGCCAGAAGTACGAGCAGGAACGAAAGAAGTCCGGCCAGTGAGTACTCGACGCAGGGCAGCGGTGCTCGGATCGCCCATCGCCCACTCCCTCTCCCCGGTGCTGCACCGCGCCGCCTACGAGGCGCTCGGCCTCACGGACCGGTCCTACGACCGGTTCGAGGTGGACGAGACGGATCTGCCGGGCTTCATGAACGAACTCGACGACTCCTGGGCCGGCCTGTCCCTGACCATGCCGCTCAAGCGGGCGATCATCCCGCTGCTCGACGAGGTCAGCGACACCGCCGCCGCCGTCGAGGCCGTCAACACGGTCGTCTTTGCGGAGGACGGCCGCCGTATCGGCGACAACACGGACATCCCCGGCATGATCGCCGCGCTTCGTGAGCACGGTGTGGAGAAGGTGGACCACGCCGCCGTCCTCGGCGCCGGCGCGACCGCGTCCTCCGCCCTCGCCGCGCTGTCCCGGATCTGCACCGGGCCTGTCACCGCCTACGTACGGACGCACACGCGCGCCGAGGAGATGCGCGGCTGGGGCGCACGACTCGGCGTCGAGGTGCACACCGCCGACTGGGCCGAGGCGGGCCATGCGTTCGACGCGCCCCTCGTCATCGCCACCACCCCCGCCGGGGCGACGGATCCCCTCGTCCCGTACATCCCCGACCGCCCCGGCACCCTCTTCGACGTGCTCTACGACCCCTGGCCGACCCCGCTCGCGGCAGCTTGGGCCGAGCAGGGCGGCGGGGTCGTCGGCGGCCTCGACCTGCTGGTGCACCAGGCCGCGCTGCAGGTGGAACAGATGACCGGCGTCGGCCCGGCCCCGCTCGCCGTGATGCGGGCCGCCGCTGAGCGGGCATCGGCCGAAGGGTGAGCGCACCTGGCGTCGGAGCGCCGCTCGCCGCGGACTGGAGCAGTGGCTCGCCACGCTGTTCGTACGCTTGCTGCCCGAGTGGCTGGAGAACATCGTCCTCGCGCTCTTCCTGCTCGTCCTCGTGACGGTGGGGGTGCATCGGCTGCTGGGCATGGTGCGTGCCGCGCGGGCCGGCGACGGAGCCGTGCCTCCGGGGGACTCGGGCGTCCGATAGCTGGACCGCGATCAGAGAAGGCCTCCGGACATGGGAGGATCGGGGGTGGCGGACCAGGGCCGCGCTCCCCCCGGCTCTCGCTGGGAGGCACCCCCAGGTCGCGCCGTCGCAGTTCCAGGCGCGAGCATGAGGAGCACCGTTGAGCAGGTTGCGCTGGCTGACCGCGGGGGAGTCGCACGGACCCGCACTGGTGGCGACGCTGGAGGGTCTTCCCGCCGGTGTCCCGATCACCACGGAGATGGTGGCGGACCACCTCGCCCGGCGGCGCCTCGGCTATGGACGCGGTGCACGGATGAAGTTCGAGCGTGACGAGGTCACTTTCCTGGGTGGTGTGCGGCACGGGCTGACGATGGGCTCGCCGGTCGCGATCATGGTCGGCAACACCGAATGGCCGAAGTGGGAGAAGGTCATGGCGGCCGATCCGGTCGACCCGGCCGAGCTCGCCGAACTGGCCCGCAACGCCCCGCTGACCCGGCCCCGGCCCGGCCACGCCGACCTCGCCGGCATGCAGAAGTACGGCTTCGACGAGGCCCGGCCGATCCTGGAGCGCGCGAGCGCCCGCGAGACCGCCGCCCGTGTCGCCCTCGGCGCCGTCGCCCGCTCCTACCTGAAGGAGACCGCGGGCATCGAGATCGTCTCGCACGTCATCGAGCTCGCCGCGGCCAAGGCGCCCTACGGCGTGTACCCGACCCCGGCCGATGTCGAGAGGCTCGACGCCGACCCGGTCCGCTGCCTGGACGCCGACGCCTCGAAGGCGATGGTCGCCGAGATCGACCAGGCCCACAAGGACGGCGACACCCTCGGCGGCGTCGTCGAGGTGCTCGCGTACGGCGTGCCCGTGGGCCTCGGCTCCCACGTCCACTGGGACCGGCGCCTCGACGCGCGCCTCGCGGCCGCCCTCATGGGCATCCAGGCCATCAAGGGCGTCGAGGTCGGCGACGGCTTCGAGCTGGCCCGTGTGCCCGGCTCCCAGGCGCACGACGAGATCGTGACCACGGAGGACGGCATCAGGCGTACCTCCGGCCGCTCCGGCGGCACCGAGGGCGGACTGACCACCGGTGAGCTGCTGCGCGTCCGTGCGGCGATGAAGCCGATCGCGACCGTGCCGCGGGCCCTCAAGACCGTCGACGTCGCCACCGGCGAGGCCGCGGCCGCGCACCACCAGCGCTCGGACGTGTGCGCCGTGCCGGCCGCCGGCGTCGTCGCCGAGGCCATGGTCGCGCTCGTCGTCGCCGACGCCGTCGCCGAGAAGTTCGGCGGCGACAGCGTCCCCGAGACCCGCCGCAACGTGCAGTCGTACCTCGAGAACCTGGCCATCCGGTGACCGGACCGCAGGTCGTTCTGATCGGGCCGATGGGCGTCGGCAAGTCCACCGTCGGCGCCCTGCTGGCCGAGCGCCTCGGCGCCGGCTACCGGGACACCGACGCGGACATTGTCGCCGCGCAGGGCCGTGAGATCTCGGACATCTTCATCGAGGAGGGCGAGCCGTACTTCCGCGAACTGGAGCGCGCGGCGGTACGGGCCGCGGTCGCCGGGCACACGGGCATCCTGTCCCTGGGCGGCGGCGCGATCCTCGACGAGGGCACCCGTGAGCTGCTGTCCGGGCTGACCGTCGTCTATCTCTCGATGGACGTCGAGGAGGCCGTGCGCCGCGTCGGACTCAACACGGCCCGCCCCCTGCTCGCCGTCAACCCGCGCCGCCAGTGGCGCGAGCTGATGGAGGCCCGCCGCCATCTGTACACCGAAGTCGCGCGCGTCGTCGTCGCCACCGACGACCGCACCCCCGAAGAGGTCGCCCAGGCGGTCCTCGACGCCTTGGAGTTGAAGGACGCATGACCGAGCAGTCAGCCACCCGTATCCAGGTCGGCGGCACAGCGGGCACCGACCCGTACGAGGTGCTCGTCGGCCGGCAGCTGCTCGGCGAGCTCCCCGGGCTGATCGGGCCCAGGGCCAGGCGCGTCGCCGTCATCCATCCCGAGGCGCTCGCCGATACCGGTGACGCGGTCCGCCAGGACCTCGCCGACCAGGGGTACGAGGCCGTCGCGATCCAGGTGCCGAACGCCGAGGAGGCCAAGACCGTCGAGGTCGCGGCGTACTGCTGGAAGGCGCTCGGCCAGACCGGCTTCACCCGTACCGACGTCATCGTGGGCATCGGCGGCGGGGCGACCACCGACCTCGCCGGCTTCGTCGCGGCGTCGTGGCTGCGCGGAGTCCGCTGGATCGCGATCCCGACCACGGTCCTCGCCATGGTCGACGCGGCCGTCGGCGGCAAGACCGGCATCAACACCGCCGAGGGCAAGAACCTCGTCGGCGCCTTCCACCCACCGGCGGGTGTGCTGTGCGACCTGGTCGCCCTGGATTCCCTGCCGGTGAACGACTACGTCAGCGGCCTGGCCGAGATCATCAAGGCCGGCTTCATCGCGGACCCGGTGATCCTCGACCTGATCGAGGCCGATCCGGAGGCCGCCCGCACGCCGTCCGGGCCGCGCACCGCCGAGCTGATCGAGCGTTCCATCCGGGTCAAGGCCGAGGTCGTCTCCAGCGACCTCAAGGAATCGGGCCTGCGCGAGATCCTCAACTACGGTCACACGCTGGCGCATGCCATCGAGAAGAACGAGCGCTACAAGTGGCGGCACGGTGCCGCCGTCTCCGTCGGCATGGTCTTCGCCGCCGAACTCGGCCGCCTCGCCGGGCGGTTGGACGACGCCACCGCCGAGCGGCACCGCACGGTCCTGGAGTCGGTCGGACTGCCGCTGACGTACCGCGGCGACCAGTGGCCGAAGCTCCTGGAGACCATGAAGGTCGACAAGAAGTCCCGCGGCGATCTGCTGCGCTTCATCGTGCTCGACGGCCTCGGCAAGCCGACCGTCCTGGAGGGCCCCGACCCGGCGGTCCTGCTCGCCGCGTTCGGCGAGGTGTCCGCATGACCCGTCGCGTCCTGGTGCTGAACGGCCCCAACCTCGGGCGGCTCGGCTCGCGGGAGCCCGATGTGTACGGTGCCACGTCGTACGCGGGACTGGTGGACGCCTGCCGGTCGCTGGGCAAGGAGCTCGGCTTCGACGTCGACGTCCGCGAGACGAACGACGAGGGGGAGATGGTCCGCTGGCTCCACGAGGCGGCGGACGGCTCGCTCCCGGTCGTTCTCAACCCCGGTGCGTTCACGCACTACTCGTACGCGATGCGCGACGCGGCGGCCCAGCGGACCGCGCCGCTCATCGAGGTGCACATCTCGAATCCGTACGCACGGGAGGAATTCCGCCACACTTCGGTGGTCGCGGCTGTCGCCTCCGGAACGGTCGCGGGCTTCGGGATCGGCTCGTACCGGCTGGCCCTGCGGGCGCTCGCCGACGAAGTCGAGGGCTGAACAGGCCTCGACGGGGCACTGCGTACCGGCCCCGGCCGTTCCCACTGTGGCGGCCGGGGAGGGTACCGTTCGGTACGGGCCGGTCAACTGCCGCCCGACCAGCGTGAAGTCGCACGAGACGGAGTGGCACCGGATGCAGCACGGAGCGGGTGGTCCGCTGCCGCCCCAGGGACCCGGGCAGGGGCCGGCGGCCGGGTGGGAGCATCGGGGCCGGCACCCCGTCCCGCCACCGCCACCACCGCCGCAGGGCCCGTCCGCCCACGGCTGGACCGGTCCCGCCCCGCACCACGCCGCCGCGCCACCCTCCCGTGACACCACGGGGCACGTGCAGCTGCCCCCGGGCGGACCCGTTCCCCTACCCTCCCCCATGGCTTCGCCCGGGGGGACCCCCACGCCTCCAGCCGAGAGCGGGACCGGCACCGCCACGCTCGCGGTGCTCCTCATAGGCCCGGCAGGCGCGGGCAAGACCACCGTGGCCCGCCACTGGGCCTCCGCCCGCCGTGTCCCCACCGCACACATCAGCCTGGACGACGTCCGCGAATGGGTCTGCTCGGGCTTCGCCGACCCCCAGTCCGGCTGGAACGACCGGTCCGAGGCCCAGTACCGCCTCGCGCGCCGCACCTGCGGATTCGCCGCCCGCAACTTCCTGGCCAACGGCATCTCCTGCATCCTCGACGACGCGGTCTTCCCCGACCGCCCGGTCGTCGGCCTCGGCGGGTGGAAACGCCATGTGGGCCCCGGCCTGCTGCCGGTCGTCCTCCTTCCCGGACTCGAGGTCGTCCTGGAGCGGAACGCCGAGCGCAGCGGCAACCGCCGCCTCTCCGACGAGGAGGTCGCCGGCATCCACGGCCGTATGGCCGGCTGGTACGGCTCGGGCCTCCCGATCATCGACAACTCCAAGTACGACGTCGAGACGACGGCCCGCATCCTCGACGACGTCCTCGCCCGCTCGATCGCGAGCCCACCGGCCTGGTAGTCGTATTCCGGCCCGTCCGGTTCCAGCCCGTCCGGCCGTTGCAGCGGTGTGCTGGGGCACATTTCTGGGCACATTTCCAGCCCGTCCGGCCGCTGCGGACGGACGTGCGGGCCTTCCGGGCGGGCTCCGCCCGTGCATCGGGCCGGTGCGGCGTTCGAGGACGGACACGAGGGACCCCGGACGGTTCCGTCCGTCCCGCCTCGGGTCCCCCGCCCGCAGGGCGTACCCGGGGGCGGGGGGCGGCGCTCCGGGCCCCGACACCCCGCACGGACGCGCTCGACCGGCCGAATTCGCTCGCCGCTCTTAGGCTCGTGTCATGTCCGAGGTGTTCGCTGCCCGACGCGGGTTGCTGCGGGACCGCTTCGCGGCCGTCGGCAGCTCAGCGGCCCTGGTGTCCCGCCCTGCAAACGTCCGCTATCTCGCGGGCGCCGCGCCGCCCGGTGCCGTACTGCTGCTGGGCCCCGGAGGGCCGGCCGCCGACACCCTGCTCTGCCCGAGCCCGCCCACCGGCGACCCCGCGCACGGCAGGCTCGACGAACGGCTGCAGCAGACCGTGCTGCCCAACCACGGAGGCGACGCGGCCGTCGCCGCAGCCCAGGCCGCCGGAGCCGGCGGAGCGGACTCCCTCGCCGTCGAGGAGCACCATCTCACCGTCGCCCGCCACCGCGCCCTCGGCTCGGTCGCCCCGCACCTGCGCTTCTGCGACCTCGGTGGCGCCGTCGAGCAGCAGCGGATGGTCAAGGACGAGGACGAGATCGCCTGCATCCGCATCGCCGCCGAGATCACCGACCAAGCCCTCGGTGAACTGCTCGAATCCATCCTCGTCGGCCGCACCGAGCGCCATCTCGCCCTGGAGCTGGAGCGCCGGCTCGTCGACCACGGGGCCGACGGCCCGGCCTTCCGCACCTCCGTCGCCACCGGACCCAACGCCGGACTCAGCGGCCACCGCCCCTCCGACCGCCGTGTCGAGGAAGGTGATTTCCTCGCCGTCTGCCTCGGCGCCAACTACCGCGGCTACCGCTGCGAGATCGGTCGCACCTTCGTCATCGGAACCACCCCGGCCGACTGGCAGATCGAGCTGTACGACCTCGTCTTCGCCGCTCAGCGGGCCGGCCGCGAAGCCCTGGTCCCCGGCACGGAGTACCGCGAGGTCGACCGCGCCGCCCGTCAGGTGCTGGACTCCGCCGGCCACGGCCACGGCCTCCCACCCTCGACCGGGCACGGCGTCGGGCTCGAAATCGACGAGGACCCGCAGCTGACACCTGCGGCCATGGGTAAACTGGACGCTTGTGTGCCGGTCACCGTCGAACCGGGGGTCCACCTCCCGGGCCGGGGCGGGGTCCGGATCGATGACACGCTCGTCGTGCGCCAGGAGGCGGACGGCGGACCCGAGCTACTCACCATCACGACCAAGGAGCTGCTCGCGCTCTAGCCGAGCCGGCAGCGCGTACCTACGCATCTCCTCGGTCGTCCACCAGCGTCAGTCCAGGAGATTCCGCAACCGTGGCTTCCACGAACGACCTCAAGAACGGCATGGTGCTCAAGCTCGACAACGACCAGCTGTGGTCCGTCGTCGAGTTCCAGCACGTCAAGCCCGGCAAGGGCCCTGCCTTCGTGCGCACCAAGCTCAAGAACGTGCTGTCCGGCAAGATCGTCGACAAGACGTTCAACGCCGGTGTGAAGGTCGAGACGGCCACCGTCGACCGCCGCGACATGCAGTTCTCGTACATGGACGGCGAATACTTCGTCTTCATGGACATGCAGACGTACGACCAGCTGCACGTCGCGCGCACCGCCGTCGGCGACGCCGCGAACTTCCTCATCGAGGGCTTCACCGCCACCGTCGCCACCCACGAGGGCGAGGTGCTCTACGTCGAGCTCCCGGCCGCCGTCGAGCTGGTCATCCAGGAGACCGAGCCGGGCGTCCAGGGCGACCGCTCCACCGGTGGCACCAAGCCGGCCACCCTGGAGACCGGCTACACCATCCAGGTCCCGCTCTTCATCACCACCGGTGAGAAGATCAAGGTCGACACCCGTTCCGGCGACTACCTCGGCCGGGTGAACAGCTAACCGTGGCTGCCCGCAACAAGGCGCGCAAGCGCGCCTTCCAGATCCTGTTCGAGGCCGACCAGCGCGGAGCCTCCGTGCAGACGGTCCTCGCCGACTGGATCCGGCACGCGCGGACCGACGATCGTCAGCCGCCGGTCACCGAGTACACGATGGAGCTGGTCGAGGGCTACGCGAAGCATGCGGCCCGCATCGACGAGCTCATCGCCACCTACGCGGTCGGCTGGACGCTCGACCGCATGCCCGTCGTCGACCGCAACATCCTGCGGCTCGGCACGTACGAGCTGGTGTGGGTGGACGAGACTCCCGACGCGGTGGTGATCGACGAGGCGGTGCAGCTCGCCAAGGAGTTCTCCACGGACGACTCCCCGTCCTTCGTGAACGGCCTCCTGGGCCGCTTCAAGGACCTGAAGCCGGGCCTGCGTCGCGACGCCGACGCCGAGGCCTGAGCGCCGGGCTCAGGCCTCGGCCACGGCTCAGCCACGAAGGCCCGCAGCGCATGCGCTGCGGGCCTTTTACGTGCATCCCCGCGGCGGGGGCGTAGTGCCCGTGCCTCGGCGCACCGGGTGTCCGTCCTCGAGCTCCGGGCGGACCCGAGGCGTGCTTCACCTGTCGAGTGGGCCGGTGTCCCCGTCGTCGAAGGGCGGACGGGCCGGGGCGGCCGCCCGGCGGGCACGGTGGCCAGGCGGGGTCTCCCGCCTCCGAAACGGCCGCGGGCCAGGGGCAGCGTTGCTTCCCCCCGGCCCGGCGGCACGTTTCTGCTGGTGTGGCGTCAGCTCTCCTCGTGCGCGACCGCACGACGTGCGTCCGCGTCCAGCACGCCCCAGCTGATCAGCTGCTCGGTGAGGACCGAGGGCGACTGGTCGTAGATGACGGCGAGCGTGCGCAGGTCGTCCTGGCGGATCGAGAGCACCTTGCCGTTGTAGTCTCCGCGCTGGCTCTGGATCGTCGCCGCGTAACGCTGCAGCGGGCCGGCCTTCTCCGCGGGGACATGGGCGAGGCGCTCCAGGTCCAGAACGAGCTTGGGCGGCGGCTCAGCGGCACCGCCGGGCGTGGTGCCCGGGAGCAGCTCCTGAACCGGGACCCCGTAGAAGTCGGCCAGCTCGGCGAGGCGCTGCACGGTCACGGCACGGTCCCCGCGCTCGTACGACCCGACGACGACGGCCTTCCAGCGGCCCTGGGACTTCTCCTCCACCCCGTGGAGCGAGAGCCCCTGCTGGGTACGGATGGCGCGGAGCTTGGCCCCGAGCTGTTTTGCGTATTCGCTGGACATATAGCTCCCCGGACACTCTATCGACGTGCGGCTCCGCCGCGCGGCTGGTCACTCACTGTGAGGTTACGCAGCGTTACTTGGCTGCGTCAAGCCGAATGGTCCGTACGACTCTCCCGAGGGTGTGGCCAGGGGCCGGGCGGGACCCTGGTACCGTGGACGGCGCAAATCCGACGTCCTTTAAGGTCCGTCCCGTGAGGCGGAGAAGGAGGTCCGTTTCGTATGGACACGCACAACCCCGATGTCGCACGCCCTGTCCTTGAGGGCCCCGACATCGCGCGGGTACTGACCCGCATCGCCCACGAGATCGTCGAGCGCGCGAAGGGCGCCGAGGACGTGGTGCTCCTCGGTATCCCGACACGCGGGGTCTATCTTGCCCGCAGGCTCGCCGACAAGCTCGCGGAG
Organism: Streptomyces sp. NPDC001970; assembly: GCF_053594115.1. NCBI lineage: Bacteria > Bacillati > Actinomycetota > Actinomycetes > Kitasatosporales > Streptomycetaceae > Streptomyces > Streptomyces sp. NPDC001970. The sequence continues at coordinate 164,820 of NZ_JBSFDW010000010.1, forward strand.
ATCACCGGCCGCACGATCCCGGTCGGCTCCCTCGACATCACCATGTACCGCGACGACCTGCGGCTCCGTCCCGCCCGCGCCCTCGCGCGCACGGACATTCCGGCCGACGGCATCGACGGCCGTCTGGTCGTCCTCGTCGACGACGTGCTCTTCTCCGGCCGCACCATCCGCGCCGCACTCGACGCGCTGAACGACATCGGCCGCCCGCGCGCCGTCCAGCTCGCGGTCCTCGTCGACCGCGGCCATCGTGAACTGCCCATTCGCGCCGACTACGTCGGCAAGAACCTCCCCACGTCGTTGCGGGAGACGGTCAAGGTCCTGCTCGCCGAGGAGGACGGTCGCGACACCGTGCTGCTCGGCGAGCGGAGCGAGATGGGGGTGCCCCCGGACGAAGTCTGGGGGAGCGAGACCGCCCCGGCCGGCGAGCAGTAGCACCCGTACGGCCTTCCGAGGCAAGGCCCCGACCGAAGCCGCGACGCCAACAGGCGGCGGCCGGAGCCGAAGCCGAGGCCCGGAACCGAAGCCCTACGGGCCCGTGCCTGCACGCCCGCATGCCCCGCAAACCGCCACACATCGGAGCACACCCAGATGAAGCGCCACCTCATCTCGGCCGCCGACCTCACCCGCGACGACGCCATCCTCATCCTCGACACCGCCGAGGAGATGGCCCGGGTCGCCGACCGGCCGATCAAGAAGCTGCCCACCCTGCGCGGCCGTACCGTCGTCAACCTCTTCTTCGAGGACTCCACCCGCACCCGGATCTCCTTCGAGGCCGCCGCCAAGCGCCTCTCCGCCGACGTCATCAACTTCTCGGCCAAGGGCTCGTCCGTCTCCAAGGGAGAGTCCCTCAAGGACACCGCGCTCACCCTGGAGGCGATGGGCGCCGACGCCGTCGTGATCCGCCACCACGCCTCCGGCGCCCCCTACCGGCTCGCGAACTCCGGCTGGATCGACGGAGCCGTCGTCAACGCGGGCGACGGCACCCACGAGCACCCCACCCAGGCCCTGCTCGACGCCTTCACCATGCGCCGCCGCCTCGTCGGCCGGGACGCCGGGACAGGGCGCGACCTCGAAGGGCGCCGCATCACGATCGTCGGCGACGTCCTGCACAGCCGCGTCGCCCGGTCCAACGTCCTTCTGCTCACCACGCTCGGCGCCCACGTCACCCTGGTGGCCCCGCCCACCCTGGTGCCGGTCGGCGTAGAGACCTGGCCGTGCGACGTGTCGTACGGCCTCGACGACGTACTGCCGAAGTCCGACGCCGTGATGATGCTGCGTGTGCAGCGCGAGCGGATGAACGCCGCATTCTTCCCGACCGAGCGCGAGTACTCGCGCCGCTACGGCCTGGACGGCGAGCGGATGGCCCGGATGCCGGAGCACGCCGTCGTGATGCACCCCGGCCCGATGAACCGCGGCATGGAGATCACCGCCGAGGTCGCCGACTCCGACCGCTGCACCGCCGTCGAGCAGGTCGCCAACGGCGTCAGCATCCGCATGGCCGTCCTCTACCTGCTGCTCGGCGGAAACGAACCTGCCGTCACCAACTCGCGCACCGAGGAGAACCAGTAAAGATGAGCAAGATCCTGATTCGTGGCGCGAAGGTGCTCGGCGGCGACCCGCAGGACGTCATGATCGACGGAGAGACCATCGCCCAGGTGGGTGAAAATCTCGAGGCCGGCGACGCCACGGTCGTCGGGGCCGAGGGCAAGATCCTGCTCCCCGGCCTGGTCGACCTGCACACCCACCTGCGCGAACCGGGCCGCGAGGACTCCGAGACCGTCCTCACCGGTACGCGCGCGGCCGCGAGCGGCGGCTACACGGCCGTGTTCGCCATGGCCAACACCTTCCCCGTGGCCGACACCGCCGGCGTCGTCGAGCAGGTCTGGCGCCTCGGCAAGGAGCACGGCTACTGCGACGTCCAGCCCATCGGCGCCGTCACCGTCGGCCTGGAGGGCAAGAAGCTCGCCGAGCTCGGCGCCATGCACGACTCCGCCGCCGGGGTCACCGTCTTCTCCGACGACGGCAAGTGCGTCGACGACGCGGTGATCATGCGCCGCGCGCTGGAGTACGTGAAGGCCTTCGGCGGCGTCGTCGCCCAGCACGCCCAGGAGCCGCGGCTGACCGAGGGCGCCCAGATGAACGAGGGCGTCGTCTCCGCGGAGCTGGGCCTCGGCGGCTGGCCCGCCGTCGCCGAGGAGTCGATCATCGCCCGCGACGTCCTCCTCGCCGAGCACGTGGGCTCCCGCGTCCACATCTGCCACCTGTCGACCGCCGGGTCCGTCGAGATCGTCCGCTGGGCCAAGTCCCGCGGCATCGACGTCACCGCCGAGGTCACCCCGCACCACCTCCTCCTCACCGACGAGCTGGTCCGTACGTACGACCCGGTCTACAAGGTGAACCCGCCGCTGCGCACCGAGCGCGACGTCATGGCGCTGCGCGAGGCGCTCGCCGACGGCACGATCGACATCGTCGCCACCGACCACGCCCCGCACCCGCACGAGGACAAGGACTGCGAGTGGGCCGCGGCCGCCATGGGGATGGTCGGCCTGGAGACCGCCCTGTCCGTCGTCCAGCAGACGATGGTCGAGACCGGCCTGCTGACCTGGGAGGGCGTCGCCGACCGCATGTCCTTCGCGCCCGCGCGGATCGGCCGGGCCGAGGGCCACGGCCGTCCCGTCTCGGCTGGTGAGCCCGCCAACCTCACCCTGGTCGATCAGGCATACCGTGGAACCGTGGACCCCGCGGGCTTCGCCTCCCGCAGCCGCAACACCCCCTACGAGGGCCGCGAGCTGCCGGGTCGCGTCACTCACACCTTCCTGCGGGGCCGGGCGACGCTCATGGACGGGAAGCTGGCGTGACACCTGCACTGATCAACCTCGCCGCCGAGGCCTCGGAGAAGCAGTCGGCGGAGGTGACCGACTGGGCCGCCCGCCTCGGCTGGGTGGCCGGGCTGCTGCTCTTCATCGCCCTCGTCTACTGGCTGATGCGCCAGGGCTGGAAGTGGCGCGGCGAGCTCCAGTCGGGCCTGCCCGAGCTGCCGTCCCGCCCGTCTCCCACCGCCACCCTCAACGGAGGCGGCAAGCCGCCACTGCCTGGTATGCCCGACGCGCCCGACACGCCCGACGCGCCGGGCGGGCCGAAGCTGAGCCTCACCGGCCGCTACCACGGCTCGACGACCGCCGGGCAGTGGCTCGACCGCATCGTCGCCCGCGGCCTCGGCACCCGCAGCCGCGTCGAGCTGACGCTCACCGACGCCGGAATCGACGTCGTACGTCCCGGGGCCACCGACTTCTTCATCCCGGCCGCGGCCCTGCGCGAGGCCCGCCTCGACAAGGGCATCGCCGGAAAGGTCCTCGCCGAGGGCGGACTGCTGATCGTCACCTGGGCGCACGGCGACCGGCAGATCGACTCCGGCTTCCGCTCCGACCACGCGGCCGAGCACGCCGCCTGGGTCGAGGCCGTCAACTCCATGATCACGACCGACTCGACGGAAGGCGCCGCACGATGACGACCTCCACCCGGGGAACCCGCGTTCCCGCAGTACTCGTCCTGGAGGACGGCCGCACCTTCCGCGGACGCGCCTACGGGGCCGTGGGGGTGACCTTCGGCGAGGCCGTGTTCTCCACCGGCATGACCGGCTACCAGGAGACCCTCACCGACCCGTCGTACCACCGCCAGGTCGTGGTGATGACCGCCCCGCACGTCGGCAACACCGGCGTCAACGACGAGGACCCCGAGTCCTCCCGTATCTGGGTGTCCGGCTATGTCGTCCGCGACCCCGCGCGCGTCCCGTCCAACTGGCGCGCCAGGCGCACGCTCGACGAGGAGCTGAGGCACCAGGGCGTCGTCGGCATCAGCGGCGTCGACACCCGCGCCCTCACCCGCCATCTGCGTGAGCGCGGCGCCATGCGCGTCGGCATCTTCTCCGGCAACGCGCTGCCCGACGAGGGCACGATGCTGGCCGAGGTGCGCCAGTCGCCCGAGATGAAGGGCGCGGACCTGTCGGCGGAGGTCGCCACCAAGGAGGCCTACGTCGTCCCGGCCATCGGCGAGAAGAAGTTCACCGTCGCCGCCGTCGACCTCGGCATCAAGGGCATGACCCCGCACCGGATGGCCGAGCGCGGCATCGAGGTGCACGTCCTGCCCGCCACCGCCACCGCCGACGACGTCTACGCCGTCGGTCCCGACGGGGTCTTCTTCTCCAACGGTCCGGGCGACCCGGCCACCGCGGACCACGCCGTCTCCGTCATGCAGGCCGTCCTGGAGCGCAGCACGCCGCTGTTCGGCATCTGCTTCGGCAACCAGATCCTCGGCCGGGCGCTCGGCTTCGGCACGTACAAGCTCAAGTACGGCCACCGCGGCATCAACCAGCCCGTGCAGGACCGTACGACCGGCAAGGTCGAGGTCACCGCGCACAACCACGGCTTCGCCGTCGACGCCCCGCTCGACACGGTCTCCGAGACCCCCTACGGCCGCGCCGAGGTCTCCCACGTCTGCCTGAACGACAACGTGGTGGAGGGCCTCCAGCTCCTCGACCGGCCGGCCTTCAGCGTCCAGTACCACCCGGAGGCGGCCGCGGGCCCGCACGACGCCGCGTACCTGTTCGACCGCTTCGTTTCCCTGATGGAGGGCCAGCGTGCCTAAGCGCACCGATATCCAGTCCGTCCTGGTCATCGGCTCCGGCCCGATCGTCATCGGCCAGGCCGCCGAGTTCGACTACTCCGGAACCCAGGCCTGCCGGGTCCTCAAGTCCGAGGGCCTGCGCGTCATCCTGGTGAACTCCAACCCGGCGACGATCATGACCGACCCGGAGATCGCCGACGCCACGTACGTCGAGCCGATCACACCCGAGTTCGTCGAGAAGATCATCGCCAAGGAGCGGCCCGACGCGCTCCTGCCCACCCTCGGCGGCCAGACGGCGCTCAACACCGCCATCTCCATGCACGAGCAGGGTGTGCTGGAGAAGTACGGCGTCGAGCTCATCGGCGCCAATGTCGAAGCCATCAACAAGGGCGAGGACCGCGAGCTCTTCAAGGAGGTCGTCGAGGCGGTACGGGAGAAGATCGGCCACGGCGAGTCCGCCCGCTCGGTCATCTGCCACTCCATGGACGACGTCATCAAGGGCGTCGAGACCCTCGGCGGCTACCCCGTCGTCGTCCGCCCCTCCTTCACCATGGGCGGCGCCGGCTCCGGCTTCGCGCACGACGAGGAGGAGCTGCGCCGTATCGCGGGGCAGGGCCTGACGCTCTCCCCGACCACCGAGGTGCTCCTGGAGGAGTCCATCCTCGGCTGGAAGGAGTACGAGCTGGAGCTGATGCGCGACAAGCACGACAACGTCGTGGTCGTCTGCTCCATCGAGAACTTCGACCCGATGGGCGTGCACACCGGTGACTCGATCACCGTCGCCCCGGCCATGACGCTCACCGACCGCGAGTACCAGCGGCTGCGTGACATCGGCATCGCGATCATCCGCGAGGTCGGCGTCGACACCGGCGGCTGCAACATCCAGTTCGCGGTCGACCCGGACGACGGCCGCATCATCGTCATCGAGATGAACCCGCGCGTCTCGCGCTCCTCCGCGCTGGCGTCGAAGGCCACTGGCTTCCCGATCGCGAAGATCGCCGCGAAGCTCGCCGTCGGCTACACGCTGGACGAGATCCCCAACGACATCACCGAGAAGACGCCGGCCTCCTTCGAGCCGACGCTCGACTACGTGGTGGTGAAGGCCCCGCGCTTCGCCTTCGAGAAGTTCCCGTCCGCCGACAACACCCTCACCACCACCATGAAGTCGGTCGGCGAGGCCATGGCCATCGGCCGCAACTTCACCGAGGCGCTGCAGAAGGCCCTGCGCTCCCTGGAGAAGAAGGGCTCGCAGTTCGACTTCACCGGCCCGGTCGGCGACAAGGACGAGCTGCTGCGCGAGTCCGCCCGCCCCACCGACGGCCGGATCAACACCGTCATGCAGGCCGTCCGCGCCGGAGCCACCCAGGAGGAGGTCTTCGACGCCACGAAGATCGACCCGTGGTTCGTGGACCAGCTCTTCCTGATCAAGGAGATCGCGGACGATCTCGCCGCCGCCGAGAAGCTCGACCCCGAACTGCTCGCCGAAGCCAAGCGCCACGGCTTCTCCGACGCCCAGATCGCCGCGATCCGGGGCCTGCGCGAGGACGTCGTCCGCGAGGTCCGGCACGCCCTCGGCGTCCGCCCGGTCTACAAGACGGTCGACACCTGCGCCGCAGAGTTCGCCGCGAACACCCCGTACTTCTACTCCTCGTACGACGAGGAGAGCGAGGTCGCCCCTCGCGAGAAGCCCGCGGTCATCATCCTGGGCTCCGGCCCGAACCGGATCGGCCAGGGCATCGAGTTCGACTACTCCTGCGTCCACGCCTCCTTCGCGCTCAGCGACGCGGGCTACGAGACCGTGATGGTCAACTGCAACCCCGAGACCGTCTCGACGGACTACGACACCTCCGACCGCCTGTACTTCGAGCCGCTGACGCTCGAGGACGTGCTGGAGATCGTCCACGCCGAGACGCTCGCCGGCCCCGTCGCCGGTGTCGTCGTCCAGCTCGGCGGCCAGACCCCGCTGGGCCTGTCGCAGGCGCTCAAGGACAACGGCGTCCCCGTCGTGGGCACGTCCCCCGAGGCGATCCACGCCGCGGAGGACCGCGGCGCCTTCGGCCGCGTCCTCGCCGACGCCGGCCTCCCGGCGCCCAAGCACGGCACCGCGACCACCTTCGCGGAGGCCAAGGCCATCGCCGACGAGATCGGCTACCCCGTCCTCGTACGCCCGTCGTACGTGCTCGGCGGCCGCGGCATGGAGATCGTGTACGAGGAGACCCGGCTCCGGACGTACATCGCCGAGTCCACCGAGATCGGCCCCGACCGGCCCGTCCTCGTCGACCGCTTCCTCGACGACGCGATCGAGATCGACGTCGACGCGCTCTACGACGGCACCGAGCTCTACCTCGGCGGCGTCATGGAGCACATCGAGGAGGCCGGCATCCACTCCGGCGACTCGGCCTGCGCCCTGCCCCCGATCACGCTCGGCGGCTTCGACATCAAGCGGCTGCGCGCCTCGACCGAGGCCATCGCACGCGGGGTCGGGGTCCGCGGACTGATCAACATCCAGTTCGCGATGGCCGGCGACATCCTGTACGTGCTGGAGGCCAACCCGCGCGCCTCCCGCACCGTGCCCTTCACCTCGAAGGCGACCGCCGTGCCGCTCGCGAAGGCCGCCGCCAGGATCTCGCTCGGCGCCACCATCGCGGAGCTGCGTGAGGAGGGCCTGCTGCCCGCTGTCGGCGACGGCGGCACGCTGCCGATGGACGCCCCGATCTCCGTCAAGGAGGCCGTGATGCCGTGGAGCCGCTTCCGCGACATCCACGGACGCGGCGTCGACACCGTCCTCGGCCCGGAGATGCGGTCGACCGGCGAGGTCATGGGCATCGACTCGGTCTTCGGCACCGCGTACGCCAAGTCGCAGGCGGGGGCCTACGGTCCGCTGCCCACCAAGGGCCGCGCCTTCATCTCCGTCGCCAACCGCGACAAGCGCTCGATGATCTTCCCGGCGCGCGAGCTGGTCGCCCACGGCTTCGAGCTGCTCGCCACCTCCGGCACCGCCGAGGTGCTCAAGCGCAACGGCATCAACGCCACCGTCGTGCGCAAGCAGTCCGAGGGCGAGGGCCCGAACGGCGAGAAGACCATCGTCCAGCTCATCCACGACGGCCAGGTCGACCTCATCGTCAACACCCCGTACGGCACCGGCGGCCGCCTCGACGGCTACGACATCCGCACGGCGGCGGTGGCGCGGAGCGTCCCCTGCCTGACGACGGTCCAGGCGCTCGCCGCCGCGGTCCAGGGCATCGACGCGCTCAACCACGGCGGAGTGGGCGTCCGTTCGCTCCAGGAACACGCGGAACACCTGACCGCGGCCCGCGACTAGCAGCCCACGAGGGGGACACCGGGAGCGGTGTCCCCCTCGTGGGTCTGGGGGCGTCCCCCGGAAAACACAGCATGAGGACACCCGTATGTACAAACTCTTCTTCCACCTCGTCTTCAGGCACATGGACCCGGAAGAGGCCCACTACCTGGCCTTCCGCTGGATCCGCCTCGCGGTCCGCATCCCCGTGCTGCGCACGCTCGTCGCCGTCGTGCTCGCGCCCCGCCACAAGGAGCTGCGCACCGAGGCGCTCGGCCTGCGCATGCACGGCCCGTTCGGCCTCGCCGCCGGCTTCGACAAGAACGCCGTCGCCATCGACGGCATGGCGATGCTCGGCTTCGACCACGTCGAGATCGGTACGGTCACGGCGCAGCCGCAACCGGGCAACCCCAAGAAGCGGCTCTTCCGCCTCGTACCGGACCGTGCGCTGATCAACCGCATGGGATTCAACAACGAGGGCTCCGCCGCGGTCGCGGCCCGGCTCGGGGCCCGCCGCGAGATCTTCAGGACGGTCGTCGGCGTCAACATCGGCAAGACCAAGGTCGTCCCGGAGGAGGAGGCCGTCCGCGACTACGTGGCGTCGACCGAGCGGCTCGCCCGCCACGCCGACTACCTCGTCGTCAACGTCTCCTCGCCGAACACGCCCGGGCTGCGGAACCTCCAGGCCACGGAGGCACTGCGGCCGCTGCTCGCCGCGGTGCGCGAGGCAGCCGACCGCAGCGTGTCCGGCCGCCGCGTCCCGCTCCTCGTCAAGATCGCGCCGGACCTGGCCGGCGAGGACGTAGACGCCGTCGCCGACCTGGCCGTCGAACTGGGCCTCGACGGCATCATCGCCACCAACACGACGATCGCCCGCGAAGGGCTCGGCCTGAAGTCCGACCCTGCGCTGATCAAGGAGACCGGCGGACTGTCCGGCGCCCCCGTCAAGGGGCGCTCGCTGGAGGTGCTGCGCCGCCTGTACGGTCGCGTCGGCGACCGCATCACACTCGTCGGCGTCGGTGGCATCGAGAACGCCGAGGACGCCTGGCAGCGCATCCTCGCCGGCGCCACGCTCGTCCAGGGTTACAGCGCCTTCGTCTACGAGGGCCCCTTCTACGCCCGCGCGATCCACCAGGGCCTCGCCGCGCGCCTGGCAGCCAGCCCGTACGCCACCCTCGCCGAGGCCGTCGGGGCCGAGGCCCCGAAGCCCCGGGCATGAGCGCGAACATCCACGGAGGAAACCTGATGTGCGACACTCCCGAGCCGTTCGGTGCGCGCCTGCGCCACGCGATGGACACGCGCGGGCCGCTCTGCGTCGGCATCGACCCGCACGCGTCGCTGCTCACCGCGTGGGGCCTGGACGACGACGTCGCGGGCCTGGAGCGCTTCACGCGCACGGTCGTGGAGGCGCTCGCCGACCGCGTCGCCGTCCTCAAGCCGCAGTCGGCCTTCTTCGAGCGCTTCGGCTCGCGCGGCATCGCGGTCCTGGAGCAGGCCGTCGCGGAGGCACGGGCCGCCGGCGCCCTGGTGCTGATGGACGCCAAGCGGGGTGACATCGGCTCGACCATGGGCGCGTATGCCGCGACCTACCTCGACCCGCGCAGCCCGCTGTTCTCCGACGCCGTCACCGTCAGCCCCTACCTGGGCTTCGGCTCGCTGCGGCCGGCCCTGGACGCGGCCGTGCTCAACGGCTGCGGGGTGTTCGTCCTGGCGCTCACCTCCAATCCCGAGGGCGCCGAGGTGCAGCGGTCCACCGCGGCCGGGGGTGTCTCGCTCGCCCAGCTCATGCTGAACCACATGGCCGACGAGAACGCGGGTGCCTCGCCGATGGGCTCGGTGGGCGCCGTCGTCGGGGCGACGCTCGGCGACGCGGGCGTCGACCTCGGCATCAACGGTCCGCTCCTCGCCCCGGGCATCGGTGCCCAGGGCGCGACCCCGGCGGACCTGCCGGGCGTCTTCGGCGCGGCGGTCGGGAACGTCGTACCGAGCGTGAGCCGCGGCGTGCTGCGGCACGGCCCGGACGTCGCGGCGCTGCGGGAGGCCGCGACGCGCTTCGCCGACGAGGTGCGGGTGGCGGTCGCGGGGGTCCAGGGCGTCTCGGGCTGACCCGCCGGAAGGGAACCCGGGGCAACTACTTGGGCCTCACACGAAATTTTTCTTGACAGAAACCCGGTCGGTATGTCTGGAATATCCAGGTCGGCGGATGCTGACCAGGACTTTTCCGCTGTTCTCGCTGACTGGAGCGGTCTCGGCCGCTAGTCTCCGTCGAGAGTCACCGATGCAATGCGTTGCATCGTTGCTCGCCTGGTGTGGGGCGACTAGGTTCCTCACCGGTCCGTATCCGACAGTTCGACATCCGAGGTGACGTAGGCGTGGCTCTTCCGCCCCTTACCCCTGAACAGCGCGCAGCCGCGCTCGAAAAGGCCGCCGCGGCTCGCCGGGAGCGGGCCGAGGTCAAGAATCGACTCAAGCACTCCGGCGCCTCCCTCCACGAGGTGATCAAGCAGGGCCAGGAGAACGACGTCATCGGCAAGATGAAGGTCTCCGCCCTGCTCGAGTCCCTCCCCGGCGTGGGCAAGGTCCGCGCCAAGCAGATCATGGAGCGGCTCGGCATCTCCGAGAGCCGCCGCGTGCGAGGACTCGGCTCCAACCAGATCGCCTCTCTCGAGCGCGAGTTCGGCAGCACCGGCGCCTGAGTCCGGGGCACTGCCGGGAAACTGGAATAATCGCTGCATGGCAGCAGAGGTACGTCCGCGGCTGACCGTGCTCTCCGGCCCCTCCGGGGTGGGCAAGAGCACGGTCGTCGCCCATATGCGCAAGGTCCACCCCGAGGTCTGGCTCTCGGTGTCGGCCACCACCCGAAAGCCGCGCCCCGGCGAGCGTCACGGCGTCCAGTACTTCTTCGTCACCGACGAGGAGTTCGACAAGCTGGTCGCCAACGGTGAGCTCCTGGAATGGGCAGAATTCGCGGGCAATCGCTACGGCACTCCCCGCCGAGCGGTTCTTGAGCGACTCGAGGCCGGGGAGCCCGTGCTGCTGGAGATCGACCTCCAGGGCGCGCGGCAGGTCAAGGAGTCCATGCCGGAGTCCCAGCTCGTCTTCCTGGCGCCACCCAGCTGGGACGAGCTGGTCCGCCGGCTCACCGGTCGCGGCACCGAGGCACCCGACGTCATCGAACGCCGCCTCGAGGCCGCCAAGGTCGAACTCGCCGCCGAATCGGAGTTCGACATCACCCTGGTCAACACCTCCGTCGAGGACGTAGCACGTGAGCTGCTAGCCTTGATGGAAGTTGTTTGATCTTTTTCCCACCTTTCGGAAGGTAGAGCGTGTCCTCTTCCATCACCGCGCCCGAGGGCATCATCAACCCGCCGATCGACGAGCTGCTCGAGGCCACGGACTCGAAGTACAGCCTCGTGATCTACGCGGCCAAGCGCGCGCGTCAGATCAACGCGTACTACTCGCAGCTCGGCGAGGGTCTGCTCGAGTACGTCGGTCCGCTCGTTGACACCCATGTCCACGAGAAGCCGCTCTCGATCGCCCTGCGCGAGATCAACGCGGGTCTGCTGACCTCCGAGGCCATCGAGGGCCCGGCGCAGTAGTCGCCACAGCACGTCAGTCCAGGCCCGGCGGAGCGTCCGCCGGGCCTGTGGTGTGTCATGGATACCGAGTCGAGTGCGGGAGTGGTCGTTCGTGGACAAGCCGAAGGTCGTTCTGGGGGTCAGCGGTGGTATCGCCGCGTACAAGGCGTGCGAGCTGCTGCGGCGGCTGACCGAGTCGGGTCATGACGTACGCGTCGTGCCCACCGCGTCCGCGCTGCATTTCGTCGGCGCACCGACCTGGTCCGCCCTGTCCGGGCACCCGGTGTCCACCGAGGTCTGGACGGACGTCCACGAGGTCCCGCACGTACGGATCGGACAGGGCGCCGATCTCGTCGTCGTCGCCCCGGCCACAGCCGACATGCTCGCCAAGGCCGCGCACGGCCTCGCCGACGACCTCCTCACCAACACCCTGCTCACCGCCCGCTGCCCGGTCGTTTTCGCGCCCGCGATGCACACCGAGATGTGGGAGCACCCGGCCACCCAGGAGAACGTCGCGACGCTGCGCCGGCGCGGCGCCGTCGTCATCGAGCCCGCCGTCGGCCGGCTCACGGGCGTCGACACCGGCAAGGGGCGGCTGCCCGACCCGGGCGAGATCTTCGAGGTCTGCCGCCGCGTGCTGGCCCGCGGCGCCGCCGTGCCCGACCTGGCCGGCCGTCATGTCGTGATCAGCGCGGGCGGCACCCGCGAGCCCCTCGACCCGGTGCGCTACCTGGGCAACCGCTCCTCCGGCAAGCAGGGCTACGCGCTGGCGCGTACGGCCGCGGCCCGCGGCGCCCGGGTGACGCTGATCGAGGCCAACACCGGCATGGCCGACCCCGCCGGGGTCGACGTGGTCCGCGTCGGCACCGCCGTGCAGCTGCGTGAGGCCGTGCTCAAGGCGGCATCCGACGCCGACGCGGTGGTCATGGCCGCGGCCGTCGCGGACTTCCGGCCGGCGACGTACGCCGAAGGCAAGATCAAGAAGAAGGACGGCCAGGAGCCCGCGCCGATCGTTCTGGTGCGCAACCCGGACATCCTCGCCGAGATCTCCGCCGACCGGGCCCAGCCGGGACAGGTGATCGTCGGCTTCGCCGCCGAGACCGACGACGCCCTCGCCAACGGCCGCGACAAGCTGCGCCGCAAGGGCTGCGACCTGCTCGTCGTCAACGAGGTGGGGGAGCGCAAGACCTTCGGCTCCGAGGAGAACGAGGCCGTGGTCCTCGGGGCGGACGGCAGCGAGACGCCCGTGCCGTACGGCCCGAAGGAAGCTCTCGCGGACACCGTGTGGGACCTGGTCGCCCCCCGGCTGGCCTGACGCCCCGGTCGCGGGTGCGGCCCTGACACTCCCGGTCCCGGGTGTGTGACACTGCGCGCACACGACGAGCCGGTCGGCGTCCGGGTGAATTCAGGACGCATCTCTCATTCGCCCCGGCGATGCCGCCAGAATCCGCGGAGAACCGGCCATCAGGCCGCACAGGCACGTCGATCGGCGTACAGTCGCACGCTGTTTGCGCGCCCGTATCACTCCCACGGAGCGAGACGCGTGGTCCGACGGACGGAAGCGCCCGATAAACTGTCCTCAGGAACGACGCGGGGCGCAGCCCCCCGGCCGGTCCGCCAATGATCAGCCAGCAGCCGCTGCAACCCCAGGGAGCGTTGTGTCCCGTCGCCTGTTCACCTCGGAGTCCGTGACCGAGGGTCACCCCGACAAGATTGCTGACCAGATCAGCGACACCATTCTCGACGCACTGCTGCGCGAGGACCCCGCGTCCCGCGTCGCCGTGGAGACCCTGATCACCACCGGTCTCGTGCATGTGGCCGGCGAGGTCACCACCAAGGCCTGGGCCGACATCCCCACGCTGGTGCGCAACAAGATCCTCGAGATCGGTTACGACTCCTCGAAGAAGGGCTTCGACGGCGCCTCCTGCGGCGTTTCGGTGTCCATCGGCTCCCAGTCGCCCGACATCGCCCAGGGTGTCGACACGGCGTACGAGTCGCGGGTCGAGGGCGCCGCCGCAGGCAGGGAAACGGACGAGCTCGACAGGCAGGGCGCCGGCGACCAGGGCCTCATGTTCGGGTACGCGTGCGACGAGACGCCCGAGCTGATGCCGCTGCCGATCTACCTGGCGCACCAGCTCTCCCGCCGCCTCTCCGAGGTCCGCAAGAACGGGACCATCCCGTACCTGCGCCCGGACGGAAAGACCCAGGTCACCATCGAGTACGACGGCGACAAGGCCGTCCGCCTCGACACGGTCGTGGTCTCCTCGCAGCACGCCTCCGACATCGACCTGGAATCGCTGCTCGCGCCCGACATCCGTGAGTTCGTCGTCGAGCACGTGCTGAAGCAGCTCGTCGAGGACGGCATCAAGCTCGACACCGAGGGCTACCGCCTCCTGGTCAACCCGACCGGACGCTTCGAGATCGGCGGCCCGATGGGCGACGCCGGCCTCACCGGCCGCAAGATCATCATCGACACGTACGGCGGCATGGCCCGCCACGGCGGCGGCGCCTTCTCCGGCAAGGACCCGTCCAAGGTCGACCGCTCCGCCGCCTACGCCATGCGCTGGGTCGCCAAGAACGTCGTGGCCGCGGGCCTCGCCTCGCGCTGCGAGGTCCAGGTCGCGTACGCGATCGGCAAGGCCGAGCCGGTCGGTCTCTTCGTCGAGACGTTCGGCACCGCCGCGGTCGACACCGAGAAGATCGAGAACGCCATCGCCCAGGTCTTCGACCTCCGCCCGGCCGCGATCATCCGCGACCTCGACCTGCTCCGCCCGATCTACGCCCAGACCGCGGCCTACGGCCACTTCGGCCGGGCGCTCCCCGACTTCACCTGGGAGCGCACGGACCGCGTGGACGCGCTGCGCGCGGCCGCAGGCCTGTAAGCGAGCACTGCTGCGTTCGAGGGCCCCGGACCGTCTCGGTCCGGGGCCCTCGTCCGTGCCGGCACGGCGACCGCAGGTGCCTGGCGAATTGCGTGGCGCCGCGCGGGAGCCGCTCGGTACGCTGACGATCTCCCGGTGCGCAGGTGACGGATACATCTGGAGCGGGGCGTGCCCCGCAGTGAGGGAACCTCGACTCCGCCGCCGCTGTGATCTCGGGAGACCACGCGCCGGAGCGCCCGGTGCGAAGGCGACGGTTACTTCGGGTGCCGGCCCTGTCCTCGGGCTCCCCCGAACTTTGTCCGGGGACCCCCGAACGGGCTGACCCTCGCGGGTTCGAATCCCGCCGCCGGTCCTGCACCGGTGTGGCCGAGCGGCCCAAGGCACAGTGCACACCGTCACCGCTCCGGATCTCGGGCGCCCTCCGCGCAGCCTTCACTGTCAGTCCCTTCTGATAGGAAGGTGGCTGTGAGCAGCGACAACGAACGTTCCGAGCGGCCCGGCGACGGCCCGCCGGAGCAGCTTGCGCTCATCCGGGAAACCGTGCGGCAGGCGAAGGTGCCGCGGGCGAAGCCCCGGACGTGGCGGGGGGCCGCGCTGGCGAAGGAACTGCCGGTGGCGCGGGTCGCGGTGAACAAGGGGGTGCTGCACCTTGATCAGTTCTTCGACTACGCCGTGCCCGAGGAGCTCGACGCGGACGCACAGCCCGGCGTGCGGGTGCGCGTGCGGTTCGGGGCGGGGGCGCATCAGGTGCGCGACGGGCGGCGCGAGGGCGGGCGGCTGATCGACGGGTTCATCGTCGAGCGACGGGCCGAGTCGGACTACTCGGGGCCGCTGGCGGCGCTCGCCGACGTCGTCTCGCCCGAGCCCGTCCTCAGCCCCGAGCTGCTCGCCCTGACCAGGGCTGTCGCCGACCGGTACGCCGGGAGCCTCGCCGATGTGCTGCAGCTTGCGGTGCCGCCGCGCAGCGCACGGGCCGAGGCGAAGCCCTCGCCGGAGCCGCTGCCGCCGCCCGGGGCACCGGACGTGGGGACCTGGGAGCGGTACGGGCGGGGGCCCGGGTATCTGGAGGCACTGGCCGGCGGGGGTGCACCGCGGGCCGTGTGGACCGCGCTGCCCGGACCGCACTGGGCCGATGAGCTGGCCAGGGCCGTCGCGGCCACCTTGGCGTCCGGGCGGGGCGCGCTCGTCGTCGTGCCGGACGGGCGAGCCGTGTCGCGGGTCGACGCCGCCCTCACCCGGCTCGTCGGCGAGGGGCGACATGCGGTGCTGACCGCCGAGGCGGGACCCGAGAAGCGGTACCGGCAGTGGCTGGCCGTGCGGCGCGGGTCCGTGCGGGCGGTGGTCGGCACCCGGGCGGCGATGTTCGCTCCCGTACGGGACCTCGGGCTCGTCGCGATATGGGACGACGGCGACGCCAGCCACAGCGAGCCGCACGCCCCGCTGCCGCACGCGCGCGAAGTGCTGCTGCTGCGCGCCGCGCACGACAGGTGCGGATTCCTGCTGGGCGCGACGAGCTGCACGGTGGAGGCGGCCCAGCTCGTCGAGAGCGGCTGGGCGCAGCCGCTGGCCGCGGACCGGGGACAGGTGCGGCGGGCCGCGCCACTGGTGCGCACCGTCGGAGACGGCGAGCTCGCCCGCGACGAGGCCGCGCGGGCCGCCCGGCTGCCGTCGCTGGCATGGCAGACCGTCCGGGACGGACTGAAGTCCGGACCTGTGCTCGTCCAGGTGCCCCGGCGGGGGTACGTCCCGAGGCTGGCCTGCGAACGATGCCGCACGCCCGCGCGCTGCGGGCACTGCTCCGGGCCGCTGGAGGCGCCGGGCGAGCGCGATCTACGGTGCGGATGGTGCGGGCGGGACGCCGGCGGCTGGCACTGCGCGGAGTGCGGCAGCACCCGGCTGCGGGCCCAGGTGGTGGGCGCGCGGCGCACCGCGGAGGAGCTGGGAAGGGCGTTTCCGGCGGTGCCGGTGCGCACGTCCGGGCGCGACCATGTCCTGGACACCGTGCCCGGACGGCCGGCCCTGATCGTCAGCACACCGGGCGCGGAACCGGTCGCCGAGGGCGGGTACGCGGCGGCGCTGCTGCTCGACGGCTGGGCCATGCTCGGCAGACCCGACCTGCGGGCGGGCGAGGAGGCACTGCGCCGCTGGATGGACGCGGCCTCGCTGGTGCGGGGCCAGGAGGACGGCGGCACGGTCGTGGTCGTCGCCGAGCCCACACTCCGCCCCGTGCAGGCGCTCGTCCGCTGGGACCCCGTGGGCCACGCCCAGCGCGAACTGGCCGAGCGCGCCGAGCTCGGCTTTCCGCCCGTGTCCCGGATGGCGGCCGTGACGGGGCCGGGCGAGGCGGTGGCCGCCCTTCTGGCGGCGGCGGAGCTGCCGGGGGACGCGGAGGTCCTGGGGCCGGTGCCGTTGCCGCCGATGGCTCCGGGCCGGCCGCGTCGGCCCGGCGACCCGCCGGCGGGGGAGTCGTGGGAGCGGGTGCTTCTGCGGGTGCCTCCGGGGAGCGGAGCGGCGCTGGCGGCAGCCCTGAAGTCGGCCCAGGCCGTGCGACTGGCGCGGGGCGGCGGGGACCCGGTCCGCATCCGCGTGGACCCGCCGGACATCGGCTGACGCGGGTTCTTCCGGGGCGCGGGTTGGCCGGTGCGGGGTCGGGTGCGGTTGGGCTTGTCGGGGGTTGCCCGGTGCCGTGGCGGCGGCCCGCGTGTCCGTCTTCAATCTCCCCCAGAGCTTCGCCCGGGAGGTGCCCCCGACGGGCTCGGTGTGTGGGGTTGCCCGGTGCCGTGCGGTTGCCGTTGGGCTCTGCTCCGGGGCTCGCGCGTCCCCCCTACGTCGGGACCCGGGCGGGCTCGCGCCGGTGGTTCGTGGCCACCCACCGGGCCGAAGTCCGGGGGACGGCCGGGGCGGGGCCGTGCAGGGTCGCCCCCGCAGAAGTCGGACGGTGGTGCCGGGTGACGCCGTACCCGCCGATGTCGAGAAGGCGACCCCGGAGGGGCCCCGACCCCCACCCACCGACAGCAGCCGCACCCAGCCGGTCCGGAGTCCCCCACGCCGCAGGGCGTAGGGGGGTTTGAGGAAGGACACAGCGGACGCCTGTCACGGCACCGGCCACCACCGCACCCCGCACCCCCAGGGCACCTCGCACCGCCAGGGGCACCCTGCACCCCGCCGGAGGCACCCTGCCCCCCGCCGGAGGCACAAGCCCGCCCCGGCGCACCGAGTGGGTGCGCCGGGGCGGGTGGGGTGGGGTCAGCCGTTGCGCGGGCCGGGGAAGGCGCTCGGGCGGACCTCATCGCGGAAGGACTGGGCGGCCGCCGTCGGCTGCGGCGGCATCGAGCGCGCAGCGGGCACCGCTGGCACCGCAGGCGCGGCGGCGATCGCCTCGGCCGCCCCCGGCTGCGGCGTCGCCCGCCGCGACCCGTAACGGCGGTGCACGGCCTGCTTCGTGACGCCCAGCGCCGAACCCACCGCATCCCACGAGAAGCCCAGCGAACGGTCGAAGTCCACCGCCGCGGTCACCAATGTCTCGACGCTGTCCCGCAGTTCCTGCGCGAGGCGGACGGTCGGGGCCGGCGCCCTGCCGTAGACGACGAAGCCCGTGGACGGGCCGGAGCGACGCGGACGGTAGACGTTGCCCAACTGGGCCGTGAGCGTGCGCAGTGCGTCCACCTGCCGGCGGACCCGCTCGATGTCCCGCACCAACAGATGCAGACTCGCCCGGGCTTGGGCGTCGTGGGTTGCGTGGTCGGCCATGAACAAGCCTCTCGAACCGGCGATGAAAACGGTCGGGCCGCACCGGGGCTGCCCGCTTCGGTCAATCTCTCTTGACCAACGCTCCACCCTGCGTTGTGGTCACGGGGCACGGGTGCAAGGGCATATGCGCGGGGCGCACGTGCGTCCGTGCGCCCCCTGTCGGTTCGGCCAAATAGACTGGTGCGTCGCGCGTCCACCCGGCACACAGAGCGAGGTATCTCCCGTGAAACTTGTCTTCGCAGGCACCCCCGAGGTCGCCGTACCCGCCCTGGACGCCCTGATCGCCTCCGACCGGCACGAGGTCGCGGCCGTCGTCACCCGCCCGGACGCCCCCGCCGGCCGCGGCAGGCGCCTGGTCGCCAGCCCGGTCGCGCAGCGTGCGGAGGAGGCCGGGATCGAGGTCCTCAAGCCCGTCAGGCCGCGAGACGAGGGCTTCCTCGCGCGGCTGCGCGAGATCGCCCCGGACTGCTGCCCGGTCGTCGCGTACGGCGCGCTGCTGCCGAGGGTCGCGCTGGACATTCCCGCCAACGGCTGGGTCAACCTGCACTTCTCGCTGCTGCCCGCGTGGCGCGGCGCCGCGCCCGTGCAGCACGCGATCCTCGCCGGGGACGAGATGACCGGTGCCTCGACCTTCCAGATCGAGGAGGGGCTCGACTCCGGGCCGGTCTACGGCGTGATCACCGAGCACGTCCGGCCGACGGACACCAGCGGTGACCTGCTGACCCGGCTCGCGTTCGCGGGCTCGGGACTGCTCGCCGCGACGATGGACGGCATCGAGGACGGCACCCTCAAGGCCGTACCGCAGCCGGCCGAGGGCGTCACGCTCGCCCCGAAGCTCACCGTCGAGAACGCGCGAGTGGACTGGCACGCGCCGGCTCTGCGCGTCGACCGGGTCGTGCGCGGCTGCACGCCTGCCCCCGGCGCGTGGACCGTCTTCCGTGGTGAGCGGCTGAAGCTGGTCAACGTCCACCTCCGCCCGGACCGCACGGAGCTCGGGCCCGGTGAGCTGATGGTCGGCAAGAACCATGTGTACGCGGGAACCGGTTCGCACGCCGTCGAGCTGCTCTGGGTGCAGCCGCAGGGCAAGAAGCCCATGCCCGCGGCTGACTGGGCCCGCGGGGTGCGGATCGCCCCCGGCGAGAAGCTGGGAGCCGCCGACGTAGGCTGAAGGCGTTCGACTCTTCTGAAACGCGGAGCACCTTTTGAGTGAGCAGAGCGGCCGTCGCCGTCCCCACAAGCCGTACCGTCGCCCGAAGAAGGACCCCGTGCGGATCCTCGCCTTCGACGCGCTGCGCGCGGTGGACGAGCGGGACGCGTACGCCAATCTCGTTCTGCCGCCGCTCCTGAAGAAGGCCCGCGAGCACGGTGACTTCGACAACCGGGACGCGGCGCTGGCGACCGAGCTGGTGTACGGGACGCTGCGCCGGCAGGGGACCTACGACGCGATCATCGCCGCGTGCGTCGACCGACCGCTGCGTGAGGTCGACCCGCCCGTGCTGGATGTGCTCGCGCTCGGTGCCCATCAGCTGCTCGGTACGCGTATCCCGACGCACGCGGCCGTCTCGGCGAGCGTGGAGCTGGCGCGGGTCGTGCTCGGTGACGGTCGGGCCAAGTTCGTCAACGCCGTGCTGCGCAAGATCTCGCAGCACGATCTCGACGGGTGGCTGGAGCGTGTCGCGCCGCCGTACGAGGAGGACGCCGAGGACCACCTGGCCGTGGTGCACTCGCATCCGCGGTGGATCGTCTCGGCGCTGTGGGACGCGCTGGGCGGCGGCCGGGCCGGGATCGAGGACCTGCTGGAGGCCGACAACGAGCGGCCCGAGGTGACGCTGGTCGCCAGGCCGGGGCGGGCCACGACGGACGAGCTGCTGGACCTGCTCGGCGAGGAGGCCGGGCTGCCGGGTCGCTGGTCGCCCTACGCGGTGCGGCTCGCCGAGGGCGGTGAGCCCGGCGCGCTCGACCCCGTGCGCGACGGGCGCGTCGGAGTGCAGGACGAGGGCAGTCAGCTCGTCGCGATAGCCCTTGCCAACGCCCCGCTCGACGGCCCCGACAAGCGCTGGCTCGACGGCTGCGCGGGCCCCGGCGGCAAGGCGGCCCTGCTCGGCGCCCTCGCCGCCGGACGCGGCGCCTCGCTGCTGGCGTCCGAGAAGCAGCCGCACCGCGCCCGCCTCGTCGAGCGCGCCCTGGCCGGCAACCCCGGCCCGTACCAGGTCATCGCCGCTGACGGCACCCGCCCGCCGTGGCGCCCCGGCTCCTTCGACCGGGTTCTCGTCGACGTGCCGTGCTCGGGCCTCGGCGCCCTGCGCCGCCGTCCCGAGGCACGCTGGCGCCGCCGCCCCGAGGACTTCGACGGCTTCGCCCCGCTCCAGCGCGAGCTGCTGCGCGAGGCCCTCGCCGCGGTCCGTGTCGGCGGCGTCGTCGGATACGCGACGTGCTCGCCCCACCTCGCCGAGACCCACGTGGTCGTCGAGGACGTGCTCAAGGGCCGCGGGGGCGCCCCGGTGGACGCCGAGTGGATCGACGCACGCCCCCTGATGCCGGGCGTACCGGCACTGGGCGACGGCCCGGACGTGCAGCTGTGGCCGCACCTGCACGGCACCGACGCGATGTATCTGGCGCTGCTGCGGCGCACGGGCTGACGCCCCACTGGGGCGGGTGTGGCGTCCCGGAATGCTCCGGCGCGCCGCACGTGGCTGGACCCGGCGGGCTTGCGGGAGCGGGTCGGTGGGGTTCATGATCGCCCAGCACCGCCCAGCACCGCCCAGCACCGCCCAGCACCGCCCAGCACCGCAGGGACCCGCCGGGTCCTGGCTCGGCTAGCCGACCCGGCCCGGCTAGCCGTTGACGCAGGTGTTACCCGCCGCCGGGTTGAGCACTCCGATGACGTTCACGGTGTTGCCGCACGCGTTGACCGGGATGCTCACCGGGGCCTGTACGACGTTGCCGGACAGCAGACCGGGCGAGCCCGTCGCGGTCCCGACGGCCCAGGCGCCGTCGGGAGCCTCGGATGCTTCCTCCTCGACGGTCAGCGTCGCGGGGGCCGGGGGATTCAGGCCGACCGTGGTGATCGCTTCAGGGCCGTTGACGTAGGTTCCCGCCTCGTCGGCGGTGACATTCACCGTGACCGTGCAGGACGTCTGGTCGGCGGCCAGGTCGCCGCCTGCCAGAGCCACGGACGAGCCCCCCGCCGCCGCGGAGACCGTGCCGTCGCCGCAAGTCGTCGACGCGTTCGCGTCCGAGGCCACGCTCACCCCTGCGGGAAGGCTGTCGGTGAAGCCGAAGTCGTTCTTCGCCGCCAGTTCCGTGGTGTTCGTGACCGTCATGGTGAGCGTCGAGGTACCACCCTCGTGAATGGTGGCAGGACCGAACGCCTTGTCCAGCTGCGGAGTCGCATCCAGGATCCGGATGTTGTCGAAGGCGTGGTCATTACCGTTCCAGTGGCCTTGCCCATTGAGCGTCTTGATGCCCAACTCGGTGCCGGTGAACAGTACGGCACGGTTGCCGGCGAACGACCCGGCCATGAGCCCGTTGTCTCCGGGGGTGGAGTTGGGGTCGGTGCAGGGGTTGATGGGCGTGGTGAAGGTCGGGATGTCCGGACCGTCGCCGGTCAGATAGAACTTCAATAGCGGATGGGCCAGCCCGCAATTCACCGCGGCTGCGTCCACTCCGAAGGTGATGTAGCGGTTCGGCTGCGCGATCGGGATCGGCCGCTCGGTTCGGAATTCCACCCGGTCGGCACCGGGAAATACAATGTGGCTGTATGCGGCTACGACGTGGTTGGTCGGCGGATTCGTCCCGCCGACCTTCCCCAGCGCATTGGCCATCTGCTTCAGGTATGCCATCCCGGGCGGAGTTGCCGCTTGGCAGTCAGGCTGATTAGCACCGGTCTGGCTGAGGATGATGCCGTTGCACTCCACAGGGTCCAGCCACGGCGGGTCAGCCGTGTACGTTGCGTTCAGCGGTGGAGCGCCGACGTAGTCCTCCAGGAGAATCGGGGTCTCGCCTGTGTTTTCGAAGTCCTCGACGAACACCGTGACCGGGGCCTGCGGGACTCCCGGAGTGCCGGGTGCATGAACGGCCTTCACATCCGCCGGCATCACCGGGGCCTGAGCCTGAGCGGCCAGCGGAGCACTCGCGATCGCAAGTGCCACCACGGACACCGATGCAGTGCGAGTGCGCCAGGAAAGCTTCACTGCGGAAATTGCCACCACCTCTTTTCCAATCGCCACGGCGCGCAGTCAACGGCGGACATGGTTGGGCCCAGGCCATTTGCTGTGCACCCCGAAAGGCAGGTCGTTCAAATTCCAGCACCACCCCGGCGAGTCGGAAGGTAGGCGAGCTCGGCAATTGCCCTTTTCACCTTGTTGGCTGAGTGAGAAAATGACCCCATGATTGGATATCGGATTTCATGAATGCGGCCGTTGGGCCTTCGGTCCGAGCTCGCTCCCGTTGCTCCCGAATTGACGCGAAAATCCGCCGATTTCTCCGACGGGCTGTTTCATCACCGCGGATGACGAGGGGGCGGGCCGGTCGGCTGCCGGGCGAGGACACTCATCGGTACCTGCACCGCCCACGCCTCGGGCCCGACCTGGTCCCCGCGCCTTGGCCCGTGAACGAGATGGCCTGGGACCGCGTCTTCACCCCGCGCGGCGTGGAGGTCAGCGGCTGTCCGCCCAAGGGCGAGCAGCCCTCTGCGATGCCGTCGCGGTTGCCGCCCGTCAGTGACACAGCGAGCGGCAGCCGACCAAGGACCCGCAGGTCAGGCCTTCGGCGTTGGCCATGGGCAGCGACGACTCACACCGGGGCGCGCAGGACGGCCACCGCACGGTCGAAGGCCGAGTCCCTGTGCCGGTCGAACTCCTCGTCCGTGAAGACCGGTTCGGGCAGCTGCGGCGGTATGCCGACGCCGTCGAAGGCGGTGCCCGTGCGGGTCAGGAACTGCTCGTTCGGGAGGCCGAACCACCAGCCGTTCGGAAGGTCACGGGACAGGATGTCGGAGAAGACGCCCTGTGTGCGCTGCCCGATCCGGACCGTGCGGCCAGGGCGTTCCATCAGGGCCTCGGCGAAGGTTTCGCCCGCGCTCACCGTCGAGCCGCCGGTGAGGATCGCGACCGGCCCCGTGAAGCGCGGGCCCTGAGCCGGGCGCACGTACTGGCGTTGCGCGGCGGTGAAGCGGGTCGCGTCGGTCGGGTGGTTGCGAGCGCGCTTGGCGTAGGCGAAGTGGGCGCGATCGGTGAGGCGGCCGGCCAGCTGGAGGCCCAGTCCGTCGTCGCCGCCGCCGTTGACGCGCAGGTCGATGATCATGCCTGACAGGCGGGACGTGCGCTTGCGGGTGAACACCGAGTCCAAGGCGCGGTCCAGCTCCGCAGCATCTGCCTCGTAGGTCTCGTCCGTGCCGTCGGCGTAGCCGCCGAATCCGGTGACCCGGAGGTATCCCTGGCCGCCGGGGAGGTCCGCGTAGCCGATCCGGCCGTTGGCCGACTCCTGGAGCGGCCGGCCGCGGAGATCGCGCTCCTGGACGTACTCCTTGACGCGCTCGTCCATGTCGGATGTCGGGTCCTCGGTGCCAGGGCGGTCCGCCTTGAAGTACCGGTCGTCGTCTGCGGCGATGCTCACATGGGCGTCGTGCAGCGGCCGGACCATGTCGCTGAGGACGGCGAACAGTTCGTCGTCCGAGGTGTCGACGTGGATCCGCGGGCGGTAGCGGTCACGGACCGCGTGCCAGTCGATTCCTTTGGCCGCGAAGAACGGGTAGTTCTCCTCGAAGGTCTGCCAGAACGTGTCGAACACGGCCACCGGATTGCTCGGCGCTGGCCGGGTGCACTCGGCAGGCAGCGCGGGCAGGCGGTGCAGCCGGCGATCCCCGACCGAGCCGGTCACGCGCATGGTTCCGGGGCGTACGGTCAAGACGGTGCCGTACTCGGTGGTGTACGAGACCCAGGCCGCACCGGAGCCGGAGGCGGCACCGGAGGCTGAGGCAGAGGCTGAGGCAGAGGCTGAGCGGGCATCGCTGCCCGAGCGTCTTGCCGTCTCGCCCGGCAGACAGCCGACCGCGGTCGTCTGGTAGGTGCGGAGCAGGTCGTCGTCGATCTCCAGGACGGTTCCGTACCCGTCGGTGCGCCACACCCCCTCGACCGATCGACCGGTGCCGGACGTGGCTTGCGCGGCCGGGGCCGCGGGGGCGGCCGTTCCTCCGACGAGCGCCACGATCATCGTGACCGCCGCCGTGGCCACGGCGGTCCTCCTGGCGGTGGTCCTGCAGTGCGTCGCCATGACGTCTCTCCCCGAGCCTCCCGGGCTACTGATCCAGCATCCCCACCTTCACCGGAACGGGCATCCGCAGGACATCCGGCAGGCCGCCGGGTCCTGGCGGGTCCATCCCCCGTCCTCCCGCGCAAGCCGGTGCCGCAGCATGGCAGTCTTGGCACATGGCCCAGATCAACCCCAGCATCCTGTCCGCCGACTTCGCCCGCCTCGCCGAGGAGGCGAAGGCCGTCGAAGGCGCCGACTGGCTCCACGTAGATGTCATGGACAACCACTTCGTGCCCAATCTGACGCTCGGCGTGCCGGTGGTGGAGTCGCTCAGTCGTGCGACCGACATCCCGCTGGACTGCCATCTGATGATCGAGAACCCGGACCGCTGGGCTCCCCAGTACGTCGAGGCCGGCGCCGGTTCCGTCACCTTCCACGTGGAGGCCGCGGCGGCGCCCGTGCGGCTGGCACGCGAGATCCGGGCCAAGGGCGCGCGCGCCTCGATGGCGCTCAAGCCCGCCACACCGATCGAGCCGTTCGAGGACCTGCTCCCCGAGCTGGACATGCTGCTGATCATGACCGTGGAGCCGGGCTTCGGCGGCCAGGCGTTTCTCGACATCATGCTCCCGAAGATCCGCCGCACCCGGGAGCTGATCACCAAGCACGGACTCGAGCTGTGGCTGCAGGTGGACGGAGGTGTCTCGGAGGCGACGATCGAGCAGTGCGCGGAGGCGGGCGCCGATGTCTTCGTCGCCGGCTCCGCGGTGTACGGGGCCGAGGACCCGGCCGAGGCGGTGCGCTCGCTGCGCGACATGGCGGCCGACACCATCGCATCGGCCCCCTGGGCATGCGACCACTGAGCCACGCTTACATGAACGGGGCCCGACGGGGCTGATCGATCACCTCCGGATCTGACAGGATGACGGTTCCGGAGTGTGAACAGCAGTGAGGAGAGCGCGGTGTCTGCAATGTCGGCGGGACGACCAGCCCTGCGGATGGGACCCGCGGAGCTGGTGCAGGCGGCGGCCATGGCCCGCCGCTTCTACCTCGAGGGCAAATCCAAGATCCAGATCGCCGAGGAGTTCGGCGTCAGCCGCTTCAAGGTCGCGCGGGTCCTGGAGACCGCGCTCGAACGCGACCTCGTGCGGATCGAGATCCGCGTCCCCGCCGAGCTGGACGCGGAGCGCTCCGACGCGTTGCGCGCCCGCTACGGGCTGCGGCACGCGGTGGTCGTCGAATCCCCGTCGGAGGGCGAGGACGAGTCCCCCGACCCGGAGAACCTCGGTGAGGTCGCCGCGGACCTCCTCGGCGAGCTGGTGGCCGAGGGCGATGTGCTCGGCCTGGCGTGGGGCCGCTCGACGATCCACATGGCGGCCGCGCTGGACCGGCTGCCGCCGTGCACGGTCGTGCAGCTGACGGGTGTGTACGACGCCGGGACCGCCGAGCGTGGCTCGGTGGAGGCCGTGCGGCGCGCGGCGCAGGTCTCCGGCGGCGAGGCGCACCCGATCTACGCGCCGATGCTGCTGCCGGACCCGGCGACCGCCGCGGCGCTGCGCAACCAGACGGGCATCGCACGCGCCTTCGAGTACTTCGACAAGGTGACCGTCGCGTGTGTGTCGATCGGCTCCTGGGAGCCGGGCATCTCGACGGTCCACGACATGCTCACGGACGAGGAGCGCGCGCACTATGCGTCGCTCGGCGTCGCCGCGGAGATGTCCGCGCATCTCTTCGACGCGGACGGCCGCCGCGTCGGCCGCGACCTCGGCGAACGCTGCATCACGGTCGAGGCGGACCGGCTGCGCCGGATCCCGGAGGTCGTCGCGATCGCCGGCGGCCAGCGCAAGGCGTCGGCGATCGGCGCGGTGCTGCGGTCGGGGCTCGTCACGAGTCTGGTGACGGACACGGCCGCGGCCGACTACCTCCTCACGGAGTCCCTCCCGGGGCCGCGGCCGGCGCTGGAGCGCGCGGACCCTGACGACTGACCGAAGACCTGCCCCCGGTTCGACGCCGCACATCCCACCACAGCCCGTCCCGGCACCCACCGGGTCGGGCTGAGTTCGTTTCGGCGCCCCTCATCAGGGGCCGGATGCCAGGCCGTACAGGCGCCGCGCGTTCTCCGCCGCGAGCAGGTGCGCCACGCGTTCGCCGTCCGGCGCCGACCAGGCTCCGGAAGCCGTCCAGGTGGCCAGGAGACGGGTGAGCGCCTCCTCGAAGACCCGGGCGCCGACGACGTAGAGCTCCGGGAGCCCGTACGCGTCGCTCGAGTACAGCAGCTTGCCGAACGGCGTCAGCTCCAGCGCCTCGGCGAGCACGGCCCCGGCGCGGGCGCCCGCGTGGGAGAGGGCCAGGCCGACGTCCGCGTACACATGTGTGAACACGTGGGCGAGGTAGGCGGCGTGCCGGTGGTACGGGTAGCCGTGCAGGAGCACCAGCGGGCAGCCGTACGGGGCGACGGCCCGGATGAAGTCCGTCAGGAGCAGGGGATCGCAGCGGTCGAGGCGGAGATCCGGGTCGCCGAAGCCGGTGTGGAGCTGCAGCGGCAGCCCCGTCCGCACCGCCGACCAGAGCAGATGGCGCAGCAGCACCGGGTCGTCGAGCCGCCCGCCCGGTGCGCGCGCGTCCAGCCAGCGTTCGGCCGCGGCATGGACCTCGGCGGGAGTCGGCGGATCGGGGTCCAGGCCGAGGCCGCGGCGGTACGCGGCGATCGACTTGAACCCGGCCGCGGTGCGGGCGGCCGCCGTGACGGCATGGTCGAACACCTCGAGGAACAGCCCGGGGCCGTGGGCCGCGTCCGCCGTGTGCTCGGCCAGCGTCTCCAGCCGCACGATCGTGTGTGCCTCGCCGCCGCCGAGCTCCGCCAGATCGGCGGGCCCCGTGAGGTCACCCGGCAGCCCGGTGTCGACGAGATAGGTGCCCGTGCCGCTCGCCCGCAGCAGCCTCCGCGTCGCCTCCTCGGCGCCCAGCTCCCGGCGGCGCTCCAGATACCGTCCGGGAGGGCAGTGTGCCTCCAGTCCGAGCAGCGGCGGGCACCAGCGGCGCACCGCGAAACCAAGCTGCGTGTCGAAGAAGCTCGTACCGGGGGCGGCCGGGGCGTCCGACTCGGTCAGGTACGAGGCGAAGGCCTCCGCGTCAGGGCTCCGGCGCAGCACACCGTGGCAGTGCTGGTCGACGAGCGGCGGCAGCGCGAGCGTCATTCAGTACCGCCCGCGCGTCGCATCGGCGATCTCCTGCGGGCTCCTGCCGGCGAACAGCTCGGCCTCGGCCCGGCGTACGGCGACGATCGCCTCGAACAGCGCATCGCCGAGCGCCTCGCGCAGGACGTCCGACCGGACGAAGTGCTCCAGCGCCTCGGGCAGCGACCGCGGCAGCCGCGCGGGCGCACCCTTGGACCCGTCGTGGCCGCCGTCCGACCCCGCCGGGGCGGCTCCGGTGTCCGCGCCGCCCCGCGCCGGACCGCTGTCCTCCGGCAGTTCGTCCGCCCGTGTCGCCGGATCGCCGGTCACCGGCTCCGGCAGCCGGGCACCAGCGGCGATGCCGGCGAGGCCAGCCGCGATCACCGCGCCCGTCACCAGATACGGATTGGCCGCCGCGTCGAAGCACTTCACCTCGGCGTTCGCGCCCTCCGGGTCGTCCGGAGCACCCGCGATGAACCGGAGTGCGGCCTCGCGGTTCTCCAGCCCCCAGCACTGGAAGGCGCCCGCCCAGCGGGACGGTTCGAGGCGGAGGTAGCTCGCGGGGGAGGGGGCGCCGATCGCGAGGAGGGCAGGGAGGGCCTCCAGGACGCCCGCGAGAAACGCCTCGCTGTCGGCGGTCGTCCCGAAGGGCCCTCGACCGCCCCGGCACAGGTTCTGCCCGTCGCGCCACAGACTGAGGTGGAGGTGACCGCCGTTGCCGACGCCCCCCGTCTCCACCGCGGGGCCGAACAGCGCGGTGAGCCCGTGCCGCAGCGAGACCGCCCGCACCGTCTCGCGCACGAGCACCGCGAGGTCCGCCGCGCCCACCGGATCGGACGGGGCCACGGAGACCTCGAACTGCCCGGCGGCGTACTCGGGATGGATCTGGAGCACCTCGACGCCCTGCGCGACCAGCGCGCGCAGCACCTCGTCCAGGTAGTCGGAGAGCTCGACCACCCGGGCCATCCCGTACGCGGGCCCGGTGCACGCGGGCACGCCGTCCCGCTGCACGACCCACTCGGTCTCGAAGCCCATCCGCAGCCCGATGCCGCGGTCCGCGGCCCGCCGGGCCATCCGCCGCGCGAAGAGCCGCTGGCACGCGGCGTACGGCCGGCCCTGCTGGTCGTAGCGGTCGACCGGCGCCCAGGCCCAGCCCGGCTGTGCGGCGAGCACGGTGAGCCGATCGAGGTCCGGTACGAGCCTCAGGTCGCCGTCCGGGCCGCCGATGTGGCGGCTCGTGGTGATCGAGTCGTCGACCAGGTAGACGTCGAAGACGGGCGACATGCCGACGCCGCGCGCCGCCGCCTGGGCCAGCCGGCCGACGGGCACGGCCTTCACCCGGGTGAGGCCCGCGTTGTCCACCCAGGTCAGGGCCGCCCCGTGGACGCCCTCCGCCTGGAGCCGCGCGGTCTCGAGCCCGGCGAGCCTGCGGGTCTCCTGGCGAGCCTGCTGACGCTCCTGCGGCAGGGTCTGCTGTTTCGGGTCGCTGTGCTGCACGGGGCATTCCCTACCCGCCCCGCCCTCCACCTTCACCACCTTCACCACGCGGCCGTGGCACCATCGGCGCCATGCTGCACCGGCCGCTCCTCCGCCTCGCCCTGGCGCTGCTGGCCCTTCTGGGGCTCCTGTCGACCGGATGCTCGTCCGGCTCCGACACACTGAACCGGGCGCCCACCAAGGCCGCCGCACGGACCGCCCTCCCCACCGTCCGCGTCGCCGACCTGCCGCCCGAGGCCCGCGAGACGCTGCGCCTGATCGACCGGGGAGGGCCGTTCCCGTACGAGAAGGACGGAGCCGTCTTCGGCAACTTCGAGGGGATCCTGCCGAAGCGGCGGCGGGGCTACTACCGGGAGTGCACCGTCCGCACGCCCGGCGAGCGCGACCGCGGGTCCCGCCGCATTGTCACCGGGCAGAGCGGTGAGATCTACTACACCGACGATCACTACGCGACGTTCAGGGAGGTGCTCCGATGAGGAACGGCCCCCTCGCGGCGCTGTTCGGTGCCACCGCCGGCCGCAACATCACCGTGCTCGACCTCCATGGGGTCACGGACAAGGCCGCCTTCATGGAGCGCTGCGCGAGCGACCTGGAGTTCCCCGCCTGGTTCGGTCACAACTGGGACGCGCTCGCCGACTGCCTCACCGATCTGCCGGGGGACGAGGGCACCCTCGTCCTCGTCCTCCGCTGGCAGGAGTACGCCGCGGCCAGGCCCCGCGAGTGGGAGACCGCCCAGGAGGTCTTCGCGCAGGCCGTGGACACCATGCCGGGGCGACTCGCTGTGCTCGTGGCCCTTGGAGGATCCGACCAGAGGTCGTCGCCGGGTCCTGGATGATCGGCCCGGGCAGTTCATTCCCAGCGCCATGGGACAATGAAGTACGTGCGTTTTCCCCCGGATGCACTTCCGGGACCCCTCCGAACGACTGGGATGTTCAGCACGTGCGTTTCCTCAATGACATCAAGCCGCCGTACGACCTGACGTACGACGATGTGTTCATGGTGCCGAGCCGCTCGGCCGTGGGCTCCCGCCAGGGGGTCGACCTCTCCTCCCCTGACGGCACGGGCACCACCATCCCGCTGGTCGTCGCCAACATGACCGCGATCGCCGGCCGCCGGATGGCCGAGACCGTGGCCCGCCGCGGCGGCATGGTCGTCATCCCGCAGGACATCCCGATGGAGGTCGTCACCGACGTCATCTCGTGGGTGAAGACGCGCCACCTCGTGCTCGACACCCCGATCGTGCTGGCCCCGCACCAGACCGTCGCCGACGCGCTGTCCCTGCTGCCCAAGCGCGCGCACGGCGCCGGTGTCGTCGTCGACGAGGAGCAGCGCCCGGTCGGCATCGTCACCGAGCACGACCTGTCCGGCGTGGACCGCTTCACGCAGCTGTCCGAGGTCATGTCCAAGGACCTGCTGCTCATCGACGCGGACATCGACCCGCGCGAGGCGTTCACGACCCTCGACAACGCCAACCGGAAGTTCGCCCCCGCGGTCGACCGGGACGGCAGGCTGGTGGGTGCCCTCACCCGCAAGGGCGCGCTGCGCGCCACGCTGTACACGCCGGCCACCGACGCGGCCGGCAAGCTGCGGATCGCCGCCGCCGTCGGCATCAACGGCGACGTGGCGGGCAAGGCCAAGCAACTGCTCGACGCGGGTGTGGACACGCTCGTCATCGACACCGCGCACGGCCACCAGGAATCGATGATCAACGCGATCAAGGTGGTGCGCGGGCTGGACCCGCAGGTGCCGATCGTCGCGGGCAACATCGTCGCCGCAGAGGGCGTCAAGGACCTCATCGACGCCGGTGCGGACATCATCAAGGTCGGTGTGGGCCCCGGCGCCATGTGCACCACCCGCATGATGACCGGCGTGGGCCGCCCGCAGTTCTCCGCCGTCCTGGAGTGCGCCGCCGAGGCGAAGAAGTACGGCAAGCACGTGTGGGCCGACGGCGGTGTCCGCCACCCGCGCGACGTTGCCATGGCCCTCGCCGCCGGCGCGTCCAACGTCATGATCGGCTCCTGGTTCGCGGGCACGTACGAGTCCCCGGGCGACCTCCAGCACACCGCTGACGGGCGTCCGTACAAGGAGTCGTTCGGCATGGCCTCCGCGCGCGCCGTGCAGAACCGTACGAGCGAGGAGTCGGCGTACGACCGGGCCCGCAAGGGGCTCTTCGAGGAGGGCATCTCCCACTCGCGGATGTTCCTCGACCCGGCCCGCCCGGGCGTCGAGGACCTGATCGACTCGATCATCGCCGGCGTCCGCTCGTCCTGCACCTACGCGGGTGCCGGCTCGCTGGAGGAGTTCACCGAGAAGGCGATCGTCGGCATCCAGAGCGCCGCCGGTTACGCCGAGGGCAAGCCGCTGCACGCCAGCTGGAGCTAGTGGCGCGGCGCAATCTGTGGCTGAAGGTGATGGACCGGCCGGGCCTCGGCTTCGACAGCTGACCGGCTCACGAACGATTTCGCCGGCCGCGGCCTCGGGGACACCGGTCCCGGGGGCCGCGGCCGTGTTTTTGGGCGAGCGGTGTTTTCGGCGAGCCGCGGGGTGCGGGGGTGCACGGGGGTGGTGCGGGGGTGCACGGGGGGCCCTCCGGGCTCGCCCCCTCGAAATCGGTGGGTACGGAGTCATCCGGTACGGGCAGCCGATTTCAGCGGGGGCGACCCTGCACGGCCCCGCCCCGGCCGCCCCCGGGTGCGGGTCGTGGGCGTTCGCCAGTGGGCAGTCTTTCCGCAGGGCGGAACCCGCTCAAGGGCGCACGAAGCCCGCGGTGCGCAAGGCGTTCGCGACTGCCGAGGCCATCAGCGCGTGGCCCGCGTCGTTCGGATGGAGTCCGTCCGCCAGGTGGTCCGCAGTCAGCAGACCGAGGCCGGGGAGCAGCGCCAGCTGCCTGTCGCCCCCCGAGACGAGGTCCCGCGCCGCCGACTCCATCGCCGTGCGCAGCTCGGCGAGCGTGGCGCCGCAGGCGTTGGGCGTCGCCTCGGCTGCGGGGTGCAGCACCGGGGAGACGATGAGCAGGGGCGTGTCCGGGTGGCCCTGTCGCACGAGGGTGACGAAGGCGCGCACCGTCTCGTACAGCAGCGGTGCGGTGCAGGGGATCCGGGACCAGCAGTTGGTGCCGAACGCGAGGGTCAGGAGGTCGGCGGGGAGCGCCGCGAGGTGCTGCGCGGTGGGGAGTTCGCCGCAGGCTCCGCCCGCGTAGCCGAGGTTGACGGTGTCCAGGCCGAGGGCCCGGCCGGCGGCCGCGGGCCAGGAGTGTGCGGGACGGGTCGACCACCAGCCCTCTGTGATCGAGTCGCCGTGCACGACCCAGCGCGGACGCGCCGGCGCGGGAAGGACCGCACCTCCCACCCCGCGCAGGCCGAGGATCACGGGCGACTGCGACTCGGGCGGATGGACGGTGAACGGCCCCTCGCCGGAGGGGAGTTCGATCGTGACCGTCGCCTCATCGGCGGGCTCGGTGAACGTCTCGTGCACCCGGTGGTCGCCCTGCCAGAGCGAGAAGCAGTGGGCGAACTCGCGCAGCGCCTCCGCCGCGCCGGGTACCCGCGCGCGATAGCGCACCTGGACCGCCCGCGCCCCGTCCGGCGCGCCGAACTCCAGCCGTACGCCGATGGGCAGCGCGGCCCGCTCGCAGGTGTCCCACGGCAGTCGGCCCGCATCCCCGGGATCGGCCCGCACCACGCGCTCGCCGTCCCGCCAGGCCACTCCGCGCAGGAAGGGGCCGGGGTCGAGCCAGGACGTGTCCGCGCGAGGCGCGGTGCGGGGCGTCGTGTCGGGCGTCAAGTCGGGCCTCCAACCGTCGGATACGGGAGCGGACACACGTTTCAACGGGCCGGACACCCGAAGGGCACACCAGCACACCACTGTCGCCCGGGCCGGGGGAGGCACCGTGCAGCAGAGCTGACGAAGTGTCAATGGAGACGAGGATTCCCCATGACTCCTGTTACCGCAGGGAGCGTTGCGCCATGTGCGCAGGATCGCGTAGCTTGACTGCCCCTACCGGTCGGTAACCACCGCTGGTCCGTCGTCCCGATGACCTGGGGAGTCCATGCGCCGGCGACTGCGCCGTCCCACGATCCGCGGTCGGATCGTGGCCCTCACCGTGTTGCCCGTCATCGCGCTGATGACGCTGTGGAGCTTCGCGATGGTGTCGGTGACCGGCGATCTGCGAGCCCTGATCCGGCTGCAGGGCATCTACGAGGGCTTCGGCACCCCCGTCGACACGGCGGTAGGGCAGATCCAGATCGAGCGCAGGCTGGCCGCCGCGTACCTGGGGGAGAGGGAGCGCAGCGACTCCGGTCCGGGCGGTGCCACCGCGTATCTGGAGCAGCAGCGCTCGACCGACCGGGCCGTGCAGGCGATGCGCGACGCGATCGGCGACGAGCGCGGGCGCGAGGATCTCTCGGCGCGCCAGCGGCAGTCACTGGACGCCATGGCGGACGCGGCCGCGCAGCTGGAGTCCCTGCGGAAGCAGGTGCTCGACCGGACGCTCTCCTGGAGCGGGGCCGTCGACGCGTACACGGTGCTCGTCGAGCCGACCTTCGACGTACAGTCCACGCTCACCGCGCTGCAGGCCGGACAGCTCGCGCGCGAGGCGCAGGTCGTGGTGGAGCTGGTGCGGGTACGGGAGTTCGTGTCCCGCGAGGACGCGCTGGTCGCCGGTGCGCGGGCCGCGGGGAGCCTCAGCGACGGCCAGTACGACGCGCTCACGGCCACGATCGAGGACCGGCGGGTCTTCCACCGCACGTACGTCCCCGATCTGCCGGCCGACTCGCGCGGGCTGTTCTCGGACTTCGAACAGGGCGCCGAGTACCGGGCGCTGATCACCGGCGAGGACGCGCTGCTGCGCGCCGGGGCGTCCGGGGCGGGCGAGGCGATCGCCGCCGACTCCTGGCGGACGACGACGGACCGCGCGGTCAGGAGGTACATGCTGCTGTGCACCGAGTCCGCGCTCAACGCGGCGGACCGGGGGCGTGCCTTCGCCTACCGCGAGATGGTCAAGGCCGCGGTGGTCGGCGGAGTCGGGTTCGTCGCCGTCGTGCTGTCCATCTGGCTCTCGGTGTCGGCAGGGCGACGCATCGCGCGGCGCCTGGAGGAGCTGCGCGACGCGGCCGGCCTGCTGGCGACTCGTCAGCTGCCCGACGTCATGGAGCGGCTCTCGGCGGGTGAGGACGTCGACGCGGCCGCCGTGGCACCACCGCTCGACTTCGGCGACGACGAGCGCGGGGCCGACGAGATCGCACAGGTCGGGCGGGCGCTCAACGCGGCGCGGCGGGCGGCTGTCGAGGCGGCTGTCAAGCAGGCGACGCTGCGGCGCGGTGTGTTCGCGGTGCTGCTGAACATCGCACGCCGCAACCAGGCACTGGTGCACCGGCAGGCGAAGCTGGTCGACACTCTGGAGCGCCGCACGAGCGACCCGGACACGCTGGAGGACCTCTTCCGCATCGACCATCTGACGACGCGGATGCGGCGCCATGCCGAGGGCCTGATCATCCTCTCCGGCGCGGCGCCGGGGCGCAGATGGCGGGGGCCGGTGCCGCTCGTCGACGTCGTGGCCGCGGCGGTCGGCGAGATCGAGGACTACACGAGGGTCGTCGTACCGCCGATGCCGGCTGTCGGGATCAGTGCGGACGCCGTCGCGGACGTGGTCCACCTCGTCGCCGAGCTCGTCGAGAACGCGGCGGTCTTCTCGCCGCCGCACACCCAGGTCACGATGCGCGCGGGCGCCGCCCGCAACGGCTTCGTGCTCGAGATCGACGACCGCGGACTCGGCATGGACGGCGACGAACTCGCCCAGGCCCACCGCACGCTGGCCCGCCCCGGCGATTTCGATCCGGTGCAGGACGAGCGCCTCGGCCTCTACATCGTCGGCCGGCTCGCGGCCCGCCACGGCATCACGGTGACCCTGACCCGTTCGCCGTACGGCGGTACGACCGCGGTCGTCCTGCTCCCGCAGACCGTCACCACACCCGTGGAGCCCGAGCCCGCCCCTGAGCCGGCGCCGCCGTCCCACGACCGCGCCCCGGAACCCACGGGCGCCGTGGTCCGGTCGCTGCCCACGCGCGTACGGAAGACCGCGCCCGCGGTGCCCGCGACATCCGCGGCGCCCGCGCCGACGGAGCCCGCCGCGGCCGGCGAAGGCGGACCCGGGCCGGGTCTGCTGCCCAAGCGCGTACGGCAGGCGTCGCTCGCGGCTCCGCTGCGGGACGCGCCGGGCGACGCGGAGCCGGAGGAGCCCGCCCAGGAAGTCGGCGCGGAGGAGATGCGGGCGATATTCGGGGCGTTTCAGCGAGGGCTCGACCGGGGGCGCATGGGCGAACCGGCCGGGCCGGAGAGTACGAGCGACGAAGGGCGGGGCCACGATGGATGACCAGGGCGGTCGCGACGATCGCGAGCAGGCGGAGCAGGCGGAGCGGGCGGAGTCGCCGGAGCGGGCGGAACAGAGCGAGCGCAGCGAACACACCGAGCAGACCGCAGCGGGCGATCTCGGCTGGCTGCTCGACGAGCTGGTGGCCAGGACCGGCCACGTCCGCCAGGCCGTGCTGCTGACCGCGGACGGGCTCGTCACCTGCGCGTCCCGCGGAATGCCCGCGCGTGACATCGAGCACCTGTCCGCCGTGTGCGCCGGGTTCCACAGTCTCGCCAAGGAGGCCGGGGCCTGCTTCGAGGCCGGGAAGGTCCGGCAGACCATGGTCATGCTCGAGGGCGCGTATCTCTTCATCACCCCCGCCGGCGACGGCAGCCGCCTCGCCGTGCTCTCCGACATCGAGACCGACGTCGGCCAGCTCGCGCACGAGATGACCCTGCTGGTCAGGCGCGTCGGCCGGCACATGACCGTACCCGCGCGCACGCTCCCCGAGGGACCCGGCGCCTGACCCCGTGAGCGAGCACTGGTACGAGGACGAGACCGGGTCGATGGTGCGGCCGTACACGGTGACCCGGGGCCGCACCCGTCCCGCCGCCGAGCACCACATCGACCTGATGTCGCAGGTCACGGCCGTGGACGGGGATCGGTCCGAACCGCGGCTCGATCATGCCCGCAGCTCCCTGCTGGAGCTGGTGCGCCGCGGGGCGCGCCCGGTCGCCGAGGTCGCGGCAGACGCCGACATGCCGCTCACCGTCGTCCGTGTCCTGCTCGTCGACCTCGTCGAGGCGGGGCTGATCAGGATCTGCGCGCCACCCGCTCACCGGGGGCCGCACGACCCGTCACTGCTCCGCGAAATAGCTGCCCGTCTTCGTGAGATCTGAACACTTTTGCGCAGCGGTGCAATGTTCCTCTGCCGCCGCCGGAACCACGCAACGATCTTGTGCTGATGCGCAAGGCTCATGCATTACGAGCAGGAACGCGCATCTCGTAAGGTCCTCGCTGTACGTGGAGTGGCGGGGACCGCCTTCTCGGCGAATCCCCGCGCTTCGGGCTGCTCTCAGCCATGCCCGCGCCCGGGTCCGCCGCGGTCGCCGCCTCACAGACAGGCAGCGATAAGGAGCCTCCCCAGTGTTGGACCACGGCGCAGCGCCACCCGTCACCTCCCAGCAGGACCCGAGCGGTCCCGCTGTCGGGCTCGGCAGCCGACTGATGCGGCGCAAGCCGGTCGAACAACTCGTCGCCGAAGGCGGCCAGGGCGAGGGCGGCAGTCTCCGCCGCTCGCTGTCCATGTGGCAGCTGACGATGATCAGCATCGGCGCCACCCTCGGCACCGGCATCTTCGTCGTGCTCGGCGAGGCCACCCCGCTCGCCGGCCCGGCCGTGGCGATCTCCTTCGTCGTCGCGGGTCTCACCGCCCTGTTCTCGGCTCTGTCGTACGCCGAGCTCGCCGGAGCCGTCCCTGTTTCCGGCTCCTCCTACTCGTATTCATATGCGACCATGGGCGAGCTCATCGCCTGGGTCTGCGGCTGGTGCCTGGTGCTCGAGTACGGCGTCTCGGTCGCGGCCGTCGCCGTCGGCTGGGGCGAGTACCTCAACGAGCTGCTCGACGGCACGATAGGCGTGACCATCCCCGCGTCGGTGTCCGCACCGCTCGGCGAGGGCGGTTTCATCAACCTCCCCGCACTCGTCGTCGTGCTGCTCGCCATGGTCTTCCTGATGGGCGGCGCCAAGGAGAGCGCCCGCGTCAACACGATCATGGTCATGGTCAAGATCGTGACGCTGCTGCTCTTCATCGGCATCGGCTTCATGGGCATCAAGGCCGGCAACTACGCCCCGCTCGCGCCGCTCGGCGTCACCGGGATCAGCGCCGCGGCGGCCACCCTCTTCTTCTCGTACATCGGCTTCGACGCCGCCTCCACCGCCGGTGAAGAGGCCAAGAACCCGAAGAAGGACCTGCCGCGCGCGATCATGCTGTCGCTGCTCGTCGTCACCGTCCTCTACTGCCTCGTCGCGCTGGTCGCCGTCGGCGCCATGCCGTGGCAGGACTTCGAGGGCACCGAGGCGGCGCTCGCCCAGATCATGAAGGACGTCACCGGTCAGAGCTTCTGGGGCGTCGTGCTCGCCGCCGGCGCAGTCGTCGCCATCGCGTCCGTCGTCTTCGCCGTGCTGTACGGCCAGACCCGCATCCTGTTCGCGATGTCCCGCGACGGCCTTGTGCCCAAGGTGTTCGCCAAGGTCAACCCGCGCACCGGCGCCCCGCGCGCCAACACCGTGATCGTCTCGGTCTTCTGCGGCGCGCTCGCGGCCTTCATCCCGCTGGGCGAGCTCGCCAACGCCACCAGCATCGGCACGCTCTTCGCGTTCGCCCTGGTCAACGTGGCCGTGATCATCCTGCGCTACAGGCGTCCGGACATGAACCGCACCTTCACGGTGCTGCTCTTCCCGGTCACGCCGATCCTGGGCTTCGCCTTCTGCGCGTACATGATGTTCAGCCTTCCGTTCGCCACCTGGATGTATTTCGGTGGCTGGATGGTCGCCGGGCTCGTGTTCTACTTCCTGTACGGCCTGCGCCGATCCCGACTGGCAACAGCAGAGAAGTGATCCACCCCCTGTGCGACTGAACGATCTCGACGAACGCATCGTGCACGCCCTCGCCGAGGACGCGCGTCGTTCCTACGCCGACATCGGCTCGCTCGTCGGTCTGTCCGCGCCCGCCGTGAAGCGGCGCGTGGACAGGCTGCGGGCGGACGGAGTCATCACCGGCTTCACGGTCCGGGTGGACCCGGCCGCGATGGGGTGGAAGACCGAGGGTTACATCGAGATCCACGCACGCAGCAACACCTCGCCCGAGACCATCAGGCGCGGCCTCGAGCGGTATCCGGAAGTCGCGTCCGCCTCCACCGTCACCGGCGAGGCGGACGCGATCGTCCAGGTCTTCGCCTCCGACATG
This sequence comes from Streptomyces sp. NPDC001970, assembly GCF_053594115.1. Lineage (NCBI taxonomy): Bacteria > Bacillati > Actinomycetota > Actinomycetes > Kitasatosporales > Streptomycetaceae > Streptomyces > Streptomyces sp. NPDC001970. The sequence goes on from NZ_JBSFDW010000010.1 coordinate 203,190, forward strand.
CGCCACTTCGAGCGCGTGCTGGAGCGGATCGCGGGCGAGTCCTTCGTCGAGCGGACCAAGTCCGTGCTGGTCCTCTCCCCGCTGCTCAGGCGCTTCTCGTCGGGCTCGCCCGCCTGACCATCCGCCCCCGGCCGGAACCGCGGCACCGCCGCCCGGCCGGGGCGGATGCGTCCGCGGGCCGGGCGGGTGCGTCCCCGGCCCTGGACGCAATGAATCACCGCCGGTCCCCGCATTCACGCAACGGATCGACACTCGGTCCGCAACGGTCGTGTCTTGTCCGGCGGAACGCCGGAACGTACCGTTTTGACGTCGCCCTGACGCCCTCGCCCACCACTTTCCGAGGTAGGTCCATGCCGCCGCTGCGCACCGCCCTGCTCCAGAGCTCCGGGACCCCCGGCGACATCGTGAAGAACCTCGAGATCCTCGACGCGCACGCCGCCCGCGCCGCGGCCGCGGGCGCCGGCCTGCTGATCTGCCCCGAGATGTTCCTCACCGGGTACGCGATCGGCGCCGATGTGCCCCGCCTCGCCGAGCGCGCCGACGGCGCCTCCGCACAGGCCGTCGCCGAGATCGCCGTGCGCCACGGCATCGCCGTCCTCTACGGCTACCCCGAGCGCGGCACCGGCGAGGACGCCGAGAAGGTGTACAACGCCGCGCAGCTGATCGGGCCCGACGGCGCTCGCCTCGCGCACTACCGCAAGACCCACCTCTTCGGCTCCTTCGAGCGGGAGTGGTTCACGCCCGGCGACGAGACCGTCGTCCAGGCCGAGCTCGGCGGCCTCCGCATCGGCCTGCTGATCTGCTACGACGTCGAGTTCCCGGAGAACGTACGGGCTCACGCCCTGGCCGGAACGGACCTGCTGGCGGTGCCGACCGCGCTGATGAACCCCTTCCAGTTCGTCGCCGAGAAGCTCCTGCCGGTCCGCGCCTTCGAGAGCCAGATGTATGTGGGCTACGCCAACCGGACCGGCCCCGAGGGCGAGTTCGACTTCGCCGGGCTGAGCTGCCTCGCCGGACCCGACGGCATCGCCAGGGCCCGCGCCGGCCACGGCGAGGAGCTGGTCATCGGCGACGCCGACCCGGACTTCCTCGCCGCGTCGCGCGCCGACAACCCCTATCTGCGCGACCGCCGCCCCGGCCTGTACGGGCCGCTCGCCCGCTGAGACCTCTCGTCCCGTCAGACCAGGACCAGGAGCAAGACCCCATGACGTCCACGGTGCCCACCGCCGTCCCGCACTCCGACGCGCAGCCGCCCATCACCATGTTCGGGCCGGACTTCCCGTACGCGTACGACGACTTCCTCGCCCACCCGGCGGGCCTCGGCCAGATACCCGCGACCGAACACGGCACCGAGGTCGCCGTCATCGGCGGTGGGCTCTCCGGCATCATCGCCGCGTACGAGCTGATGAAGATGGGCCTCAAGCCCGTCGTCTACGAGGCGGACCAGATCGGTGGCCGGCTCCGCACCGTCGGCTTCGACGGCTGCGACCCCTCGCTTACGGCCGAGATGGGCGCCATGCGCTTCCCGCCCTCGTCGACCGCGCTGCAGCACTACATCGACCTGGTGGGCCTGGAGACCAGGCCGTTCCCCAACCCCCTCGCCGAGACCACCCCTTCGACGGTCGTCGACCTCAAGGGCGAGTCGCACTACGCGGAGACCATCGACGACCTCCCCCAGGTCTACCGCGACGTCATGAACGCGTGGAACGCCTGTCTGGAGGAGGGAGCGGACTTCTCCGACATGAACCGCGCCATGCGGGAGCGCGACGTCCCCCGCATCCGCGAGATCTGGGCGAAGCTCGTCGAGAAGCTCGACAACCAGACCTTCTACGGCTTCCTGTGCGACTCCGAGGCCTTCAAGTCCTTCCGGCACCGCGAGATCTTCGGCCAGGTCGGCTTCGGCACCGGCGGCTGGGACACCGACTTCCCCAACTCCATCCTGGAGATCCTCCGCGTCGTCTACACCGAGGCCGACGACCACCATCGCGGCATCGTCGGAGGCTCGCAGCAGCTGCCGCTGCGGCTGTGGGAGCGCGAGCCCGAGAAGATCGTCCACTGGGCGCAGGGCACCTCGCTCGCGAAGCTGCACGACGGCGATCCGCGGCCGGCCGTGACCCGGCTGCACCGCACCGCCGGCAACCGGATCACCGTCACGGACGCCACCGGTGACATCCGTACGTACCAGGCGGCGATCTTCACGGCGCAGTCGTGGATGCTGCTCTCGAAGATCGCGTGCGACGACTCGCTGTTCCCCATCGACCACTGGACGGCGATGGAGCGCACCCACTACATGGAGTCGTCCAAGCTGTTCGTGCCGGTGGACCGGCCGTTCTGGCTGGACAAGGCCGTCGACGACAGCGGAAATCCGACCGGCCGCGACGTCATGTCGATGACGCTGACCGACCGGATGACGCGTGGCACGTACCTCCTGGACGACGGCCCCGACAAGCCGGCCGTCATCTGCCTCTCGTACACGTGGTGCGACGACAGCCTCAAGTGGCTGCCGCTGTCCGCGAACGAGCGCATGGAGGTCATGCTCAAGTCGCTCGGCGAGATCTACCCGAAGGTCGACATCCGCAAGCACATCATCGGCAACCCGGTGACCGTGTCCTGGGAGAACGAGCCCTACTTCATGGGCGCGTTCAAGGCCAACCTGCCGGGCCACTACCGCTACCAGCGGCGTCTGTTCACCCACTTCATGCAGGACCGGCTGCCCGCCGACAAGCGCGGCATCTTCCTCGCGGGCGACGACATCTCGTGGACGGCCGGCTGGGCCGAGGGCGCCGTGCAGACTGCGCTCAACGCGGTGTGGGGTGTGATGCACCACCTCGGCGGCGCCACCGACGGGAGCAACCCCGGTCCGGGCGACGTCTTCGACGAGATCGCCCCGGTGGAGCTCCCGGAGGACTGACTTCCTCGAGGCTCGATTCCCCCGGGGGCAGGCCCCCGGGTCCATGGATGAACCCCCGCCGCCGACCGCGACCCGGTCGGCCCCGGGTGGTCGCGTCAGCCGCCGTCGACCGGAAACCCCGGCCGACGGCGGCTCCGTTTGCGTCCCGGCGTCCGGCCGAACCGGTCAGACGCCCGCGGCCCGCACGCCCTCGTACACCGCCGCGGCCACGTCCTTCAGCTCCTCGGAGTCCCGCGTGGCGCCCTGCAGATCGAGGAGGAACTCGTCCAGGCCCGGCGCTGCATGGGCCGCAAGGTCGTCGACGATCTGGTCCACACTGCCGTGGAACGGCTGACGGTCATCGCTCTCCAGCGGCTTCGCGCTGTACGCCGCATTGGCCCGGACGACGACCTCCAGGGGCCGCTCGCGGCCGCGCTCGGCCGCCACGTCCCCTGCGCCAGTCGTCGGCCAGCTTCCCGGGGCCCGTCGCGACAGGCATCCACCCGTCCGCCCGGTCGACGAGCCGGCGCGTGGCCCGCGGACTCGACGCGGGCAGCAGGACGGGGATGGGACGGGCCGGCTTGGGGCCCACCACGGAGGGTGCGACGGTCGTCAGCTCGCCCTCGTACGCGACCGGGTCCGGCCCCCACACCGCCCGGCACACGTCCAACAGCTCGTCGAGCACCGCCCCGCGCCTCTCGAACGGGGCGACGGCGGCCGCGGCGTACTCGTCGAGGGACCAGCCGGTGCCGAAGCCCGCGACGACCCGGCCGCCGCTCGCCGCATCGAGCGTGGCGAGCGTGCACGCCAGCTGGAAGGGGATGTGCAGCGGCGCGACCAGCACACTGGTGCCCAGCCTCGCCCGGCTCGTCGCGGCGGCGGCCAGGGTCAGCGACACCGTCGGTTCGGCGACATGGCGGTACTGATCGGGCCAGGGGAGACCGGGGACGCCGTACAGCCCCTGGGTCGCGGGTTCGGGGAACAGCACCCGTTCGAACACCCACAGGCTTGCGTAGCCCATCTCCTCGGCCGCCCTGGCCACCGCGGGGATGTCGCGGCCGATGTCGTACTGCCTCATCTGCGGGAGCCCGAGTCCGAGCCGGATCGCCATGCGTACTCCTTCGCCTCAGTGCCAGGGGGTGAGCAGGCAACGCCCGACGAGCCCGACACCCGTGTCCAGCCTTTCGATGAACTCATCGGCCAGTCCGGGGAGCTCCTGGATGCGCCAGAGCAGCCGGGCCGCCGACCAGGCGCCGTCCCGGGCCCGCTCCAGGCTCCAGGAGCCGAGCAGATGGGTGAGCGGATCGGCGACCTCCAGCAGATCGGGCCCCGGCATCAGATCCTCGCGGATGCGCTCCTCCAGCATCGTGAGGATGTCACCCACGCGGTCGAACTCCGCTTCGAGATCGGGTGGTTCGCAGCCGAGCGTACGACAGGTGTCCACCACGGCCAGTGCGAGATCGTGCCCGATGTGCGCATTGATTCCGGCCATGGCGAACTGCAGCGGGCGTACGCCGGGATGGCGGCGGTACTGGAACAGTGGCCGCCAGCACGCGGGCGGCCGACCTCCCGCGGCGACCGTGCCGACGGCGGAGAGATAGCGCTCGGCGAAGAGCACGTCCAGCGTGACGGCCGCCCTCCGGTCGGGGAACTCACCGCGGCCGATGCGCCGGCCGACTTCCTCCGTGACCGCCAGATACACCCGGTTGAAGACGGCGACCCCGTCCGTCGCCGGCCACTGCGAGCGGAGCGCCCGCATCCGCGCCACCACCGGGCCGACCGAAGGACCGCCGGAATCCGTCCGGGCCGCGGAGTCTGCTGTGAAATGGTCGATCTGCGCCATGGGGGCAGCGTTGCAGCCATAGGCTCGTGCAGGTGCCGCCCGGCCGGGTCCTTCCCCGGAACGGGGGAAGCGCCGGCGACGGGTCCACTTCCGCTTCCGCGTCTCGGCAAGGCGACTCCGGCTCCGGTTCCAGTTCCGGTTCC